>CAMWXE010000116.1 GCA_947178145.1 uncultured Lachnospiraceae bacterium
GCGGGCCAGATACAGGCCAATGCCAACGCCCTGCTGTTCGTGTACTTCTTCCTCACGATAGAAGCGCCGGAAGATGGCAGCCTGATTGCTTTCGGAAATGCCCTTGCCGGTGTCGGCCACTTTGATCTCCACATACATTTCCCACAGCACCACCGACACAGCGATTTTCCCGCCTGCCGGGGTGTACTTCACCGCATTGTCCAGCAGGTTAAAAAGGGCTTCGGATGTCCACTTGCTGTCATGGGAAACAGCCAAATCCTCTGGGCAGTCCACGGACACGGTGATTTCCTTTTTCTCCGCTGCATACACAATCCCACTCATAGCCTGCGCCACGGTATCAAAAAGGCGGCCCGGTTTCTTATCCAACTGGATCACGCCCGTTTCCAGCCGGGAGGTTTTCACAAGGGCCTGAAAGAGAAAATCCAGCTTATCCGTCTGGCTGCGGATTCCCCGGATAAAGTCAGTGCGCTCCGCCTCGGTCATAGGCTTTTCCAGCAGGGTGTCCGTCGCCATTTTCAGGTTGCTTACCGGCGTTTTCACTTGATGGGAAATATCCGATACAAGGGCCTGTAACTCCTGCCGTTCCTCGTCCACAAGACGGCGGTTCTCCTGCATGATCTGATAAAGCCTTGCCAGCCGGTGTCCGATTCTGGCAAGCTGGGTTTCACTGTCCTCCGGGCGCTGGGGCGCTTCGTTCCCGGCGATCATGTGGTCTAAAGTCTGGCACAGGTCAGCGGTAAACTGTGACAGCCGCTTTCCAAACGCCTGCGTCAGTACAAAAATCCCCACAAGGGCGCACAGCAGCAGCGCCCCGCCAGTCAGCAGCACCGCTGCCTGTTTTGTCACAAAAAACAGGGCTATGGTAATCCCGGACATGGAGAGGACAAGTTCCATTGCTACCCGGCCAAACAGCCGCTTTACCGAGAGGTTTTGAAACTTCATTTCGCCTCGCCTCCCGTCCACTGATAGCCCATGCCGTAAACGGTCTTGATGTAGGGCGTGCCACCGTCGGATTCAATCTTGCTGCGAATCCGGCTGATGGAGGTTGTCAAGGTGTGTTCATCCACAAATTTCTCGTCTATATCCCACAGCTTTTCCAGAAGCTGCCCACGGGTCAGCACTTGCCGGGGATTTTTGCGGAACAGGTTCAGCATTTTGTATTCCATCGTGGATAGGGTCAGGGGCTTGCCGTTTAGGGAAGCCGCCTGCTCCGAGAAGTCCAGAAACAGCCGCCCGTCGTTGTAAATATCCCTGGCTGGTTTGTGGTGTTCCAGCATGGCAAACATGGCTTTAATTTTCCGCTGCAAGACCCCGATCACAAAGGGCTTTGTGATGTAATCCACCGCGCCCACCTCATAGCCCCGTATCTGGTCGCTCTCCTGATCGTTGGCGGTCAGGAAGATTACAATGGTGTCCGGGTGCTGGGGCTTTATCAGCCTGCACAATTCAAAACCATTCCCATCCGGCAGGTTGATGTCCAGCAGCACTAAATCAAATTCCCGCTGGCGCAGGACATCGTCTGCGGTTCTGGCATTTAGGGCAGAAGTCACGCCGTATCCGTCTGCGGTCAGGTTATAGGCTAACATCTTATTCAAAAAACTGTCGTCCTCGACAATTAAAATCTGCTTCATATCCTCACTTCCTTTGCCTTTTGCAGATAGTATAACAGGAAAATGTCCGCGAAATGTTACAGCGGACAGATTTTTTCAAAAAAATATCCATCTCTATTATAATTTGATTTGGTTAGGCACTGGCAAAGGTACTGCCGATTTCTCCAGATTCTTTAATCAATCCAGATGTTTCCCCGGAAGATGAGAGAGCCGGTCAGATGAAGATACTGTATTGCAGCTGTCCGTCAGAAATGCGTGAAACCCTCTTGCACCATACGCAGGAAACCATGAAAGAACTAACAGAAGGTTATCCCGTTCCGGGATAACCGTGGCGATGAGCAGGGCGTTGACGATCAGGCTGAACGCCAGCGTGTCCACCACCTCCGAAATGGCGAGGTCATTCAACGCCACGCTGGAGCCGTCCGAATAAATGCCCTTCGACGCCGACAGCAGGGTATACGACCTCTGGCTTTTTCCCTCCGACATGATGCCCAGCATGGTGTCCTCATCCAGTTTCCCGGACTGACTGAATTTCTTCATCCGCTGGGCCTGGGACAGCGATGGAGTAGCCTGTTCACTCCCGATGGTCTCCACCAAAAGAACGGGTACAGCTCGGACAGTGGGATGTTCTGCACTTCTCCAGCTTGGCGTCCTGACGCTCCTGTTCCGTGGTGAACAGGTCAGAGGCTGATGCCAGCTCTACTTTTCGTGCGCTGCTTTTCAAGCCGCAGCACCTCCCGCATCAGATTTCCATAGGCTTCGGCCACCTTTCCGCCGGGGTCATGGGCAAAGATGCTCTTGCCCTCGGCGCTGGTCTCCTTGGCCCGGACAGAGTGGGGTATCTCGGAATCAAATACCTTAAGGTCCACTACGTCCACCACTAACACCTTTTTCCCGGCTTGGGCCAGACCGACGCCGAGGTTTGCGCAAGTTGTACTCTTGCCCGTACCGCCTTTTTGATTGACTACGGCGATCACTTGGGCGTTCATGTGTTCTCAACTCCCTATAAATAAAAATACCCCATATCTTCCCTTGATTTTTCCCTTACCAACCTTTGCAAAGCACATAACAGGGGAAAAGACTGGATAAAAGGAAATGGAGGATTAACTTGCATAAACCCCAGTGTTTTCAAGCGTTTTGGGGAATTTAATAACATCCTATAAAAGCACTTGAAACGGGATAATTACTTTGGCTTCAAATCCGGATTTAATCAAATATTTCTTTTGTGCTATACAGATTGCCTGTTTCCAAGTATAATAGAAAGTGCAAACAGATTCATTGTCTAAGGAATCGCCGCAAAATAACCTGTGCCGACGGCCTGTCCAAATAAATCGGTTATTTCCTGACAATTCCTAACCTGGAGAAAAATATGGGAACTACAGAATTGATATCATTGCAGCTGAGAATGTTTCTGATTATGCTGATTGGATTGTTCTTTCGGAAGAAAAACTTCATCTCGGCAGAGGGAAAAAAGAATCTCACTGATCTGGTAATCTACCTGATCTTACCATGCAATATTGTAAAGTCGTTCATGATAACGTTTGACGGAAATACCTTAAAAAATTTCGGAGCAGTGTTTTTGGTGTCTGTGCTGATCCAAGTCGTCTGCGCCGTATTCGCGAAACGGTTCTACAACCACATGACACCGGCACACAGAAAAGTCCTGCAGTATGCCACTGTGGCGTCCAACGCAGGATTTCTGGGGAATCCTGTGGCGGAGGGCGTGTTCGGCAGCATGGGGCTGGCACTTGCATCGGTCTATCTGATTCCCCAGCGGACTGTCATGTGGTCGGCGGGTGTGTCTTATTTTGCAGAGGGCACCGACAAAAAGAGTGTCATCCGGCGAATTGTCACACATCCCTGCATCATTGCGGTCGTGGTGGGACTGATATTTATGCTGGGGCTAGTGCAGCTGCCTTCTTTTCTGGACGCAGCCCTGAAAGATATCGGAAACTGTAATACCGCGATGTCAATGCTTGTCATAGGCACAATACTGGCAGACGTCAAACCGCGTGATCTGCTGGACAGATCCATCTTTCTCTTTTCGGGACTGCGTCTGCTCCTGATTCCGTTATTCGTCTACGCAGGCTGCCTTGCCTTCGCCGTCGAACCACTTGTGACAGGTGTGTCCGTCTTGCTGGCGGCAATGCCAGCTGCAAGCACCACGGCGATTCTTGCTGCAAAGTATGACGGGGACGCGGCTTATGCCAGCAAGTGTGTCGTCACCACCACCGTACTGTCCCTGCTGACCACACCGGTGTGGAGCATGATACTGCTGCGGGCAATCTGAAGCTTAGGGGCTGTCATGAAATAACTTCCCATTTTGGCGCGCAATAAACAAAAGTTTGCTTCATGACATTTATTTAGAGTGAGTTTGAAAAAATTTCTGTTATATCTGCGTCTCAGTGATTTTTTCAAACTAATTCCAGAAAGGAAATAATTGCCTTCCCCTCAAATTGCCAAACAGACGCCTGTAGCCATGCCTCTTTTCTCCTTTATTATTTCTATTCTAATCTAATGTTTTGCACACCATACCCGGCATTGTGCAATATCAGCGCACCCCAGAACAGTATGTCACAATACATACTTTTTTTATTTTTCCAACTATCTTCTATTGACAATATATCTCGAAATCTTTTCAAATTCAAATCGGTTTGCGACTGTACCAAAGCTTGCGTCATCAGCAATTGATAAAGATAATCATAAGCTGTTTTCAATTCCGGCACATCGAAAATAACACCTATCTGTGACAATTTATATAAGCTCCGCAACCACCAAACCAGCGCATAGGAATCCTGCTTCATATGCGCAACATCAAAACGATTTATTTTCCAATCAAAATTAAACGGTCCGACAAAATGTGATTTATTTTTAAATGTTATATAATCTTCCGTTTTCTTCATCAGGTTCATGCAATGGCTTAATGAGCGCTTTACCAGTTTTAGATTCTCAGGATTTCTCCATTTTTCAGTAGCGCTCAACAAACTTAGATGATTTGCACCTGGGAAATGTGCGTCTTGTGTGTAATATCTGATTCCTTTGCTGTTTACAATTGAGAAATCGTCAATAGTTTCATATAATAAAGAATCCCGCAAATACAGAAGGGATATCTTTATTTGATTTTGTACTATTATGTTGTTTTCAGCGCCAAGTTCAGCCAAAACTCCTGCTTTCACCGCCTCATTCCCACCGCGTCCACCTTCATCAAGAGCACTTCCACCCTTAAACGTAGTTCTATACGGTCTATCTTCCCGGACACTGAGCAGCGCTTCGACAGCCTTCTTCATTGCAGGATGATCCTTTTCAATTCCTCGGTTTAATAGATATGAAATACTGGAATCTATTCCCTTTCCTCTGCTGCCATGTAACTCGTTTCCAATCCACCCGTCCTCATGTTGATTGTCAAGAAGCTTACGCACCTGATACTTGCTTAAAATTTCCTCTTGAATAGAAAGCATTTCATCACTATGTATATCATCATTCAGAATATCACGCCTTGTACGATATTTCACGCTGCTTCCACCATTTTCTAATAAAAAATCTAAGATGAGCATGATTACTTTTCCTCCCTGTCTGTTCGCATCAGCCTCTGAAATGTCTCCGCAAGCATGGCAGCGTTCTCTTCATTTTTCCATTGATCTGCCGTAAATGTCAGTATTTCAAGGTAATATCGGACAGTATATCATAACCCTTTATAAATGCCCCCATTTTATGAAAGCCGCGGCATGTAAATCCCCTGCCAGCAGGTATCCTGAATCATTTCTTTACATTAAACCGCCTGCCCAAACTGCGTGCAGACAAATTTGCTGACAGCCTCCAGCAAATCTTCCGCGCTTTCGGACTGTATATTCATATTCATGACGCGGTTGAAACCCAAAGCCAGCATTCCAAGGACTGACTTTGCATCCATCGTCTCTCTGCCCAGAGTGACCTCCACAGAATACGGATACTGTATAACAATATCCACAAACTCCATAACTTCTTTTTGACTTCTCAATATAATGTTTCTATTGGTCATTTTTTCATACTCCTCATCTTTTGACTATATTTTATTAGAAACTGTTGTATCACGACTTGTTATACTGGCGGTCGAAAAGACTGACCGCTCAGTATAAAGTTATGCACACAGCCGCATAAGGAAATATGCCGCTTCGCGGCTGCGGCTGGCGCGATACTCACGGCAGATTTCATCTGTCGTGAGTATAACAATTCCTCAGTGCAGTTCAAATAACCGCGCTCCGTGTGATGGTACTGTATCGGTGATCACATTGCCCTGCACCGCAAGTTCCTTCTGGTTCCAGAGCTCCTTTGCGCAGCTGACATTCCCGTTCCCGTCTGCAAACTGTTCTACTTCTTTCAGGTCGCACTTTATTTCCAGCTCTGTCTCCCTGAAATTAAAGAACGCGATATACTTTTCCCCTGTCGCCTGGTTCATACAGCTCCAGACTGCATAATCCTCAGTTTTGTCAAACTGCCGCCCGGCATAATCATTGGAAACGAGTTTCAGGACATCCTTTCTGGTCAGCAGATCCAGTGTCCACTCGTCCAGTTTTGTCAGCTCCGCCCCGATCATGAGCGGGGAACCAAAGATGCACCACAGCGTCATCATCGCAATCTGCTCGTCTTTTGTAAAGTTTGTATCCCACTCCGGTTTGCCAAATCCTTTCCCAAGCTTTCCCAGGGGAAGCATGTCGCAGTCCGGATAGGAACCCTCCGCCACATGATTCTGCCACAGCTCACACCGGTCAAACATATTTCGCAGCAAATCCCAGCTGTCCCAGAAATCATCGGTGATGCGCCACATGTTGGCATACTTCTCATAATGCCATGCTTTCTCAATCAGTGCCGGCCCCGGAGAGAGAGACAGCACAATTTCCCTGCCGGATTTCTGGATTGCGCGCTGCAGCATTTCCACCTCATGCGCAGCGGAATAGGGATTGTGCGGATACACGTTCGTGTTGCAGATGTCGTCACATTTAATGAAGTCAACGCCCCACTCCGCGTACAGGCTGATAATCGAATCATAGTACTCCTGCGCGCCTTCCGCATCCCTGCGGACTCCGTACATATCGGGGTTCCACCCGCAGATTGAGGACGGATCTGCAATCTCATTTGCGGTGACATTGGTTCCGAAAACCGGCATATGCTGATGTGCTGCAATCCTCGGAATTCCGCGCATGATATGGATGCCGAACTTTAATCCGAGATTATGTACATACGCCGCCAGCGGTCCAAATCCTTTTCCGTCTGCAGCGGAAGGGAATCTGTTGACAGCCGGCAGCAGCCTTCCGTACGCGTCAATCTCCTCGTCTCCGAACGGAATATATTGATACTTATCCCTCATAGTACCAGCGTCTTTCGCGTACCATTCGATGTCCACCACTATGTATTCCCAGCCGGCCTCTTTCATATGCGCAGCCATATAGTCCGCGTTGGCTTTCACCTGCTCCTCGTTGACAGTCGTATCATAATAGTCGTAACTGTTCCAGCCCATCGGTGCCTTTTTCATTCGATGCTTCATTGTCTTCTCCTCTCTTCCTTTACTACACTTACTGTGTCTCTTTGCTTTTGAAGCCAATTTCAAAAATCAATATAATATTCTTTCTCTCCTTTGTCAATACAAAAAAAATGACTTTTTTACCCCAAAACTTCCATGACTTTTTTATATTTGTCCTGATACAATTTTTTACTTTCCGCAGATAACTTTTGGAAGCTTCTTGTCAATTTATTTTTTACAAACTGCCTGCCCTCTTCGATTCCCATTCCCCGCTCGACATACGCCAAATATAGCAGACCTGGTACATTGTCGAAATGTGAAACTGCATCCGCATCCGCCACACAGAGCTCCTCGATACTTCTTCTCTCGAGCTCTACACTTCCCCTATGATTTCTGATGCATTCCTGCACCAACGAAATCTTTTGCTCGTCATAATCGTATTCCTTTAAAATGTGGTATGCCATTTCTGCCCCGTGTATATGATGCTGGTCATACAGACTGTAGTCCGTCACAGAAGCAATATCATGCAGCCATGCCGCAATCATCACAACCTCTTTGTCCGCCCCATATTGCTCCGCCAGAACTGCAGCATTTTTGACCACTGCCACAATATGGTCGTAGCAGCCCATCCCAAACTGATTCGTGGGCTTGAGGCACCGCTCGTATACTTCCTTCTGTAATCCTTCCAAAATTTCTTCCCGCATATGTTTTTCTCCCTTTATTCCGAAACAATATTGTAATATTCTATCACAAACTGCGTGAAATGTTATTTCTTTCAATATTGATTATAGAGTGCGTTTGAAAAATCATTCTTGTCATCTGCGTAACGACTCGTATGCATTGTATTGCCGCTTGGAACAGAAAGCTTTTTTCATACATGCTCTAATACTCCATCCCGTTAAATTTTTCACTGTACAGGACTGGTTTCATCACTCTATATGCTAATTCACAGGTTCTTTCATTTGCTCCTGACTAATAATTTCACGAATCATTTTTTGATCTGTTGGATTAAAACGCATAATTAGTTTTTCGGCTATTTCTTCAGAAATATTTTCCTTTATCCATTTTATCCCCCAACCGATACTGGTCCTATCCAAATTTCGTTTTTTACCAATAGTCCATGGAAACCAGAAGTCCGTTGACCATGAAAACCAAATATCAGCAGCGATTCGGGAAGTAGTATGGTTGATAAAATCATTTAATGGACAGTAACTTTTTTTGTATCTTTCAAATGTATCTATATTCGCATAGTATATTTTGAGGATTTTTCCTGCAATTTCCAATCTTTCCTGCACCGGAAGTTTTATATCGTGAATATATTTTTCCAGACACGCAACCGCTTCACAGCTTTCAGCGCCATACTCTTTTTGTGCAGAGGCCACCATATTTTGAAGCGCTTCTTTTTGCAGCCTGATATCTTCTTCCGTCTGCTGGGGCAGCGCTTCTCCCTCTTTATAGCCAGCCCAGCATCGTTTGGAATAATAATCAGCCAGTTCCTGATATACATAAAAAGAAACAGGATTCTCTGTGGGACGATTATCTTCTTCTATATGTTTTGCATGAAAAATATTTTTTGCATATTCCTCATAATCCTTTCTGTATCGGTATATTTGGGCTATACAAACATAATCTTCTACTAAAGATAAGTCTGATTTTCCTACTGCTTTTTCCCGAATCCGAAGTGCTTTTCGGTACCATTTCAGAGCATTATTGTATGAGGGTTTATCAGCATAAATATACGCCATCCGTTCATATAGAGAAATGTTTTGCAGACTGTCTTTTCCATACAGTGTTTCTCGAATATCCAGCGATTTTTTCAACCAAAAAATCGCGTCATCCCATGAAGCAGGAAGCAATTCATCACTATACTTTTCACATAATAGCGCATTTTCGATGCTTATATCTTCTGGAAACTTTTCTCTCTCGTAACTTTCAAGTGTGTCTGCTCTCCATGTAGACATAGCCATGATAATTTCTCCTTTCAAACCAGCCTTTCATTTTAACATACACTTCCATTATACAGAATAATTGCAGAAATGCAATTTCAAAAGGATAGACCTTTTATTATCAAACATGCCAACAGGAAAAAACGCTGCAGATGTTGGATAGTGCGTAGGGGCGGCAAACAAATACAAATAAAAAGGACTTCGTGATAAATACCAGTGGCTTGTGTTGGAACAAAAAAGCCAGTGCGAAGTTGAGGTAAGGCAGACCGACAGTCATGGAACAATCACAGCAAGGGATAATTACGAACTGACAAGAAATATCCCTAAGCGCGTGGACGTGGAGCGTTTATGTGATGATGCATATATGCATGCAAATTTTCAGATACCTTTCAACGCTGATGAAATCAATCTAATCTATCAGTTTGGGGAACAGAACAAAGCGGAAACATGTGCGGAAATAACCGCAACCACCAAAAGACGGAAACTTGACACGCTTGCTGCCAACTTCTGTTGGATAGTTGGAATAGGTGACTTAGAAAATATCCATTATTCAAGGGTTTCCAGTGCCCCTATGAACTTGTAATGGATAGTAAGTCGTTGAATTTTCTGCCCGTCTATCTCTACGGGTTCAGAAACAAGAATTTTTTCTATGAGTTAATTGATTATCTTAAAATTGAGTTCTGTTATCCCTGCATAACCGCTGATTTGTTCCGCAAACTGCTCAATGGAAGATAACTGCTCACTGTCCTCTATGGCACTTTTTTCAAATTCCTTTATCCTTGCTGACAGTTCTGTTCCACTTTGGCAAGCATGGCACTCCCACAATCGGCACACTTGATAATCCCTCGGAAGATGTTGTCATATCCGCTTGAACTTTCACCGATAACGGGCGGTCTGCTCTGCAAAATCTTCTGCACATTGTCCCAGCGGTTCTGTTCAATGATTGGCTCATGTGTTCCATAGATGATTTCACGCTCCGCATACGGGATATACTGTCTTTTCTTGGAACACATGGTCTTGGTCGGTCTTTCCGCTACGGTAAGGTTTCCTGCATAAACGGGGTCATGTAATATCTTGCTGACATAAGCGGTGTCCCAGTCATACATTTGTTGGAAAGCAGGACGGTCATAATTTGTTCCGCTGTAACCGTCATCAATATAGAACTGACAGTTCAGAAAACCGTTGCGCTTTGCATACTCTTTCAGCATGGTTTTCTGTGTGCCTATGCTCATGCTCTCGTTGTTCGTTCCGTTATCTTTGGAAAGCCTGCAATATAAAGCAGTGATTTTGTCGTTATTCAATTTTGCCCTTTTCATTTCGTCCTCCTTGATGAAAAGGGACTTCCTCTTAACTCATATTATACTATATTCCCTTTTCCGTTTCCAGTGCTAATTTACGCTGTTTTCCGCTATCTCCCTGACCTTTTTTGTTATCTGTTCCTCGGCTATCCGCTTGAATACCGTTTCCATTTTTTCAGTGCCTACATAATGCCTCTCCACGATAATTTTTGTGGGTATCTGTTGTCGGTGGGTTCTTTGTTCTGCCTTACTGTTTTTGCTCATAAATCTGCTCCTTTACATAAAAATAGAGTGCATAGATTGATTTCTATACGCTCTGACGCTGTGTTATTTATTCAGTTATAGTAATGGTTGTTAAAAAAAAACTGGGGTTTACAGAATATTCAAAATAACGAATACACATCCCCATTAATTTTCCCATCAAAATATTCTTTCAATTCAAATATTGCTTTCCACTTACTTATCGTGGTATCTTTAAAACCAAATTTGAGTACACTATTCACCATCTTCTTTTCAGCATAGCAATAGCCATTTGCCAATGATAAAGCATCGCACAATTGAATTAACTTATCATAATCGTTATATGTAGTATTTTCCAAATATTCTGTCAAAAAATGTTTTTCGTCATCATTGCAATCCCATGTATCATAAATTGCTTCAATATCTTTATATTGAAATGTATGCGTTAGACAAATTCTTGCACCTTCATCAAATCCTATATTGGTTAAGAATTGAAATCCTTCTATTGCATGACGAGCTTGCATATTACCATTTCTTCTACCAATATCATGAAGTATACCCAGAATATATGCTTTTTCGCTATCCATACCTGCCTTGCTTGCTATCTTTTCAGCCAAGTGTGCTACATAATATGAATGCTCTATCCATGCTCCTTCATTCATACTTTTTGCTTCTAAAAGTAATTTCTCTGCGAATTTTCTATCCATAAAAACACCTCATCAACTTTTGATTTCTCTCTTTATTCAACTTTCCGACTATAAATGAGCAAATTTAAAAAGTTTACCAAACTTTTATTCAACGCATGGAGAAATGCACAAATAATGTGCATAATAGATGCAAAATTTCCGAAAAGATATTGTATGAAGAATTATATTCCGTTCTCTACTTAGGCTAAAATAATTTTTCTTGTACAATTTTTGGAATTTGCTCAATTATAGTTTCCGATAAATTTGTAACACTAATAGAATACCATAATCACACTCGTATTCCTATTAAATTTTCATTAAATTTCTTCCTCCCTCCGCTTCGCCTTGCTCTGCTGTCTGTTAGGCTGTCGGCTCTCGTTCTGAAGTTCTCTTTCAAGGTTCTTTTTGTTGTAACTGATTACCTCGGCATAAGCTAATTCTGTGGCAGTCTTTGATTTCTCCTTACTGATACTGTCATACTCGGCTTGCAATGACTGTATTTCTGCTTTCCACTGTTTCGGTGTTATCTTCTCGCCCTGTTCCAATAGGTTCTGCAACCTTCCACGCATTTCGGGGTATTTGGCAAGGCTCTCTTTATGCTCTTTGTCAAACTTCATTTTTGCAATTCCTTTTAGTGACTGGCTCTCTTTGTAGGTGGTGCGGTATGGCTCATAGAGGGCATACATTTTTGACAGTTCCTTTAGTCGGCTTAGTTTCTGCCCCTTTGATAAATGAACGCTGTCAAGCTGTCCGTATTTCTGTTCCATATCTGCTGTATATTTAGCAAGGCTCTCAAAGCTGTCTATCTTCCTTGTGGTGATAAATCTCTCCGCATTGTCGGCTGACTGCAAGACGGTTCTGTCGGATATTTTTCTTAGGTGCTTTCCGCTGACAATCGGCAAATCAAGTCTGCCTTTGCGTTCCCTCACTTTTGCAATCATTTCCATGACCTCATTTTTCATGCTGACTGCCGCATTTCTAATCTTGGCATACTGTATGCTCTGTACTTCCTGCTTGGCAAGTTCAAGCATTGCCTTTGCCTGTTCCAATGCCTGCAATGCTTTTTCTATATTTTTGCTTGCTTCATTTTTGTTTTCAATCATTTCTGCTACCTCATTCTTTCTGTGCAAATAAAAAAGGTAGCTGATTTACTGTTAAAATAAATCGCTACCAAAAGGTAAACAATATTCAGTTTTTATATCTCTTTTCTGTTCTGATTTTTCCCGAAAAATGGGAATTTATTGTTTGCAAAACAAAATATTATTAACCTGTTCTGTTATATATATTTCATTTCGTACTACTTCAAGTTCATAACCCTCAACAATCTTTTTATCATGTTTCTTTAATAATTCATCAAATCCCAAGGCTGTATCTTTTTTCCTCGGAAACCGAATTGTACTGCCAAATGATTTTTTGAATTGCAACCCATATTTTCCGCATATCTGTAGCCATTCATCTTCCGTATAAAACTTAATGTGACCATCTTTTTTTAGTTGCATATATGCATCTACAAATCTACTGGTATCATTATACCAAACACCGATTAGATTTGCAGATTATGCTTTAGCTTTCCTGTAAAAAGC
>CAMWXE010000117.1 GCA_947178145.1 uncultured Lachnospiraceae bacterium
GCTTTCTGCCTGTTGATAAGGCTATTGTAAAACCCAAATGTCCGCGAAATGTTACAGCGGCCAAAAAATTTCATCGAAAATCAGGGTGAAATGTTACAACGCTCGGACATTTCAAAATCAGTCTGCCATTTTGATCCGTTCCACCAATGAATTTCTGCATTGAATTTTTAGACAAATAGCAGAAATTATAATAGATGTTATTATTAAGCAGACACCGTAAATCAGTAATGGAATAAAAGGAAAAGTATATTGAAAATAAGTTAATCCATTCGCAGACAATATCCGTACTAACAAATAACCCATTAAGGTTCCTGCCACAATCGTAATAGTCAAGCATGGAATAGTCAGTAAGACACTTTCATGCAACAGCATTTTCTTTATCTGTTTTTTTGTCATGCCAATAGACTCCAATATTCCAAATTCTTTTCTCCTTGTACTGATACGGCTAATCAAGGTGTTTGTCAGATTAAAAATGCTAAACATAATGACAAAGGCAGATACCCCATAAACTTGTACGCTGGTATTATAAATCGTATTTGCCGAAGATGCTTTTACCTCTTGTAAGGTCTCCATTACCAAATCAGGGTGCCGGGACAGTATTTCATTTAACTTGCTTTCTACTGATTTACCCACTTTTTCATATTCGGGTACGGACAAAGTTAAGGAAGCTGTTAAATCCATATCTCCCCACAACTTTTCTATGGTTTCTTTTGGAAGATAAAACCCCTCATTCATACTTTTTTCGGAAGTACCAGCAATCAAAACATCTATGCTGTGTTCAGTTCCATCGAACCATCGTAATGTCACTTTTTCTCCTATTGACGGGCAAGTATGATAGACTTCGTTCTGTACGCTTGTCCCTAATATAACCATAGCGTCTTGTTTCACCAATGTTTCGTATGTCCAATCGACAGGAAGCGTTTTCAAAATTTCCTCCTGATTATCAGGTGTAATCGGAATAATGGGAATTTCTAATTGTTCATCGTGATACTCAATAATGGCTGCGGTTCTCTCCGTAGTATAAATCTCTTTGACTTCCGGGATTTGTTGCAATTCTTCCATGAGTTCCTGTGAAAAAGGCGTATCAACTTGATACTCCGAAATACCATACGGTTTGGGGTTGACTAATGTATTGTGGTTAATCGTAATATAATATTCTCCATCTTCCAAATTGCCCATCCGCGCAAAGGAATCTGGATTCCATGATGATATAAAAGTGGCTCCAACCATAAATAAAATCCCGCCGATTGCAAGCGAGGCAATCGTCAGATTGTGTTTTTTTCGATCCTGCTTTTCGCTCAATACGGCTAAAGAATACGGTGAAAGGCGAATATGATTTTTCCTGTTTCGTACTTTACTTTCTTTTAGTTCTGGAGCGTTTCCAACATATTTTGCTGCTTCAATAGGAGAAATATTTGAAGCTATTTGTGCGGGCTTGTATACGGAAATTTGTACGATGATAATGCCTAATATTATTGTGAAAATACTTGTGGCTATGGCATTGATAATCGTTATTCCATTCGGCTCCAACAAATATGCAAATATGATACCTGCTGTAATACCGGCAGGTATTCCGAACAGGCAGAAACGATACCCCTCTTTACGAATCATCCGCTTAATTTGTTTTTCTGTCATGCCAATAGTTTTGAGCTGTCCAATCTGCGACACTTGATTTGATACCGAAAGGTAGAACACACTGTATATGACAATTCCGCTTGAAAATGCAATAAAAAGAGTAGCTAAAAGAACACCTCCCATTCCTGATCCACTAATAAGTGAGGAGCAGAACTTGCTATTAAAATAAAGTTGATTCCTACTTATGTCTTGGTTTGAAGCCAGACGATATACTGTATTCTCAAAATCAACAAGCCCCATTTCTGTCGCACCATTTATACGAATCAAGGCACTATATGGAATATCAGATAATAACACTCCCTGTTCTGCATACGCTGGGGAAACATAAAAGTAAAATGTTCCTGTTTCCACATTATCAGTAAAACCAGTAATGATGAAGTCCTCTGTTTTGCTCCCAGCCGTTGGTAAAGTGATGGTATCTCCTATATTTAGCTGATACCCCAGCTCTAATTGAACATTTTTATCAATTACGATTTCATTGTACTGTCCCGGACAGGTTCCACTAACTAATTCATGGGATTTTATAATTCCAAAACCAGTCGGCATATAAACCGCTTCAAATTTGATCCCATTCATCAGAAAACTATCACTATGCTTATAGGGTACAATATCTTCAAGATCAGGTTCTTTTTTCAGAACTTCTATCTGTTCTGCTGTAAGCCCCCCGATGGTAGCTTGCTGCATTTGATTCAAAATTTTTTGTTCACTAATTTTGCTGCCTTGTTGGAATAGGGAGATTCCCACAATCAAACTAATTGCCAGCGCAATCGTCAAGACATTAAAAAAGCAAAAAATACGATTTGAAGATACATTGCGTTTTGCTAATTTCTTTACAATGGCGCTGGTATCGTTTTCAAAAGGCCATGTCATAGTTGTATCACCTCCATATTTGATAAGGGTATTGTAAAACCCAAATGTCCGCGAAATGTTACAGCGGACGGATTTTTGAAAATCTATCAGCAAAATATGGCTCTATTAAAAAGCAGCACCGAAGAAGATATTTTCATATTCTTCTCGGCGCTGTTTATAAATTATTTCAGTTTATCCTTATTATTTTCTTGTTTCTTTTTATCCCGATATTTCCGTATGAGTTTATTACGGATAGGAACACCAACACCGATCAAAAGTACAACTGCTAAAATTGTGAAATCCATACAATCACCTCACATTTCTTTCTTCTTCATAATCCGAATGGACAAGATGATGGAAACCGCATACATCACGACAATAGCAAAAACTGCAAGAAAAACGAGAAGTATCGGGGAAGATTCAACGACAGAAATAATTGAGTTTCCGATAGCTGGCATTTTAGAGAGAAGAAGTAAAGTCACCAAAAAGCCGGCCACTGGGATATACATAAATACCCGTCCTTTGATTGAACCGTACTTGTAATATCCCGGAATCTGGAACACCGTATAGAGTGCAAATAAGAATACTCCTGCAATAGCGGCAGTCACAATGTCAAATACACCAACTGTTTCCCCCAGCACTTTCAAGACAAGCGGCTGTACAATCAAAGAAATAATCAGGGAAAGAAGCCCCATTGCAAGGACGAAAACATATCGTCCGATTACAAGCTCGCTTTTACGAACAGGTAAAATACCAAACAGACGATCCATGCTGTTTTTTTCTGTGATGGAAAAGGTATATCCCGTTGTCATGGCAATAAAGCACATAGCGAATGATACCCCCGTCAGCAAAGAACGGTTGATTGCAGCAAACACAATCGGCAGGAGCAGGGTAAAGCAAATTGTCTTAAAATATGGTTTTACCAATGCAATATCTAATTCTGTGGATTTCAAAATATTACTCATAATCGTCACCTTTCTTGCTTGTAAATACTACAATTTCATCAATGGTGGCAGGCTCAACAGTCAGGTTGGAAAAACCGCTAATATCTTCAGTTTTCATCAGAGCTTCAAATCCCGTAGGGAATGTACGAATACCAGCCGCCTTATTTTTCAGATCATCGGACAGTTCTTCAATTCCACCTTTTACAATGCGGAATATATCTACAAAATCATCTTTGCTGCCAGTAAAGAACAGCTCGCCATAACTGATGTAGGTAATATAATCGGCTGCACGCTCCAAATCACCTGTGATATGGGTGGAGAACAAAACACTATGCTCGCCATCTTCAATATACTCTGAAAGAATTTTCAAAAGTTCATTTCTGGAAACCGGATCAAGTCCACTGGTCGGCTCGTCGAGAATCAGCAGTTAAGCGTCGTATGAAAATGCACAGGCAAGCATTAACTTCATCTGCATACCTTTGGAAAGTTCTTTTACCTTTTTGGTGGGTGCAATGTGAAATTTCCGCAACATATCCGCAAATTTCTGCCTGTTCCAATTTGGATAAAATACCGAAATGGATTTTTCAACCTGCGACACGTTCCAATCATCACTGAAATAATTTGTATCGAAAACAACGCCCAGCTCTGATTTTACTTTTTGTTCTTCTGTGATATTATCCAGCCCCATCACTTTGACTGTGCCGCCGGTGCGCCCCAGCATGTTCAAAATCAGTTTGATTGTCGTCGTTTTGCCAGAACCATTCGGACCGATCAAGCCCATAATATAGCCCTTTGGCAAAGTAAAGCTGATATTGTGAAGCTGAAAGGAATCAAAAGATTTTGAAAGGTTCATTACCTCTAAATAATTAGTCATCTGTTTTTACCTCCGTTAAAATGTCCAAAAGGCGATGTAATTCCTCTGTGGATAGATTTGCCATTTTTGCTGCTTTTATTGCTTCAGTAAGATTGTTTTCTACTTTGCAAATAAGCTGCTCCTTAATCAGTTCTGAACCAGACCCCATTACGAAACATCCGCGTCCCTGCACATTTTTAACAAAGCCCTCTTGTTCTAATTCTGTGTATGCCTTTGTCACGGTTAAGACACTGATTTTTAAGTCTTTGGCAAGTGTTCTAAGAGAGGGCAAAGTTTCTTCGGCTTGAAGTTCGCCAGATAAAATAGCTGATTTGATCTGCTGTTTAATCTGTTCGTATATGGGAATGCCAGATACATTTGAAATAATCAGTTTCATTCCTGCATCCTCCATGTGTTTCAACTGTTATGCTATTGTATATAACAGTATAGCACAGCGCTTTTCAAAAAGCAACATGGCTAAAGAAAAATAGTTCCCGCATTTCCTCGCGGGAGTGCCGGTATTCGGCATAGTCTTTTTTCTTTTCTTCCAACAATGTTGCGTACTCGGCCTGCAAGCTCTTGACGGTGGGCAGCTTCTTGATACCCAAATCGTCAAATGCCTGCTTTGCCGCCTTGTGGAGCAAAATATCCGCTTCATGTTCCGCTAAAAATTTCTTAGAATATCCCGCCTTGCGGTAGGCCGCATAGACCTCGCGGGTCTTGGCGTAATTGATGATATGGGTCCGCAGTACGGCAATCTCCGCCATGCGGGTTTCCGCCGCCTTGATCTGCGCCGACAGCTCATTGCGGCGGCGGTAGCCGTTGCCGCTTTTTCCTCCAAGACTGCGTATTCCAGCAGGCCATGCTCAGTGAGATAGTTCATTGTCTGTGCCATCTGTTTCAGATTGAATACCTTTGCCCAGCGCGCATAGCCAGCGCCTTTTCCGCCCTGCAATTTCGCCTGAATATCCACCAGAAGATTGACCGCATTCCAGATGATGTAATTATGGATATGCAATTTGTCGATATGAGTACAGACCACAAAAGCGTGATTTCCCTTGGTGAACCGGCTGGCAAACTCCACGCCCAGCCGGTTGGCTTCTTCCGGGGTGATCTCGCCGGGAACAAAGGACTGCCGGACATGATAGGCCAGCACATCGTCCACGCCGCGTACACGTCCGGTGGTAGAAATGTACTCCCGTTTTGCTAACAGAAACTCGGCGTCAGCTACCCGGCTGTCACACGCAAAGCCGGTGACAAGCCTGCCGTTATCTGTCTTTTGTGGGTTGGCTGCATAGTCGATAATGTCACTGACCGCTTGTCTTTCGGTGCGGCCTTTGCCGGTGTGCAGCGGCATGATGCGTGTGGTTGCCATAATGGAATCCCTTCATAACAAAACGGCCTGCATACGCAGACCGCTTGTTTCTTTTATTCTCCACTTTTCCTGCCGAAACATTCCTTTTATGTTTACTGCAAAGCTACCCATTCCGATACCTCCTCACAAGTCCTGCCATAATTTAGAGTAGTTATCACAGCAGACACCGGAGCGATGCCGCCCTGTCGCTTCTCAAACGATACCATATGCATGTCCCTGGCTCCTATCTTTTGATTTTACAGTGAATATAAACACTTATCCCTATCATGGCAGTAAACATTAACATTGCTATAATAAACGATACTTCATTCTTTAACGAACTGCCCGCTTCCGAATTTACTAAAACGTCCCAAATAGCACCAACACCCCAAAAAAACGGAAATATTGAGAATATATTGTGTGTAAAATAAAATACTGTAACGTACATCATTCCAACAAAAAACAACTTTGCAAATTCCGGTTGAAAACCTGCATGATGTAAACTGTAAAAAATGGCAGTAATCAGAATAGAGGGAAGTATTCCAAATGCCCTCTCAAATTCATAGCGCAGGAATCCATATATGAAAACCATTTCAAATATTCCAGCAGCCAAAATATATGTAATTGCATAAAATGAAGTTCTGTTAAGAACGATAGCTCCCGTATTTTTGCATATAAACATCGCTAACAAAGAAATGCCCGCAACCACATTAATCACCAAACTGACCGTCAGCTTATTTTTATGAATCCCCAGAACCGATAAGTTTTTCTTTTTTATGATTAGAATATAATAGATTGGCACGAAAAACCCTAAAAATATAATCATAAGGATATCCCTCAATATAATATTACTCATCTCGTTATCAAACAATGCCATACTTATGCTCAGCAAAACCATTACAAAGCCGCAGACAAATCCAAATATATTTTCTTTATCCATGTCAAAATGTAACCATTTATTTTTCAATATTTTTTCCCTCCCTGATAACAGATAACAGCCTTTTTGTCCCGGATATTTCAGCCTGAACTATATCAATCATTCGCTCTAAATTCGCTACATGAATACCAGGCGCTTCCTGTTTCCATACTTCATTATCCTGTTTACTGATTCCTGTGAGATAAGATTGTAAGCTGTGCAGTCTTTCTTCTAATAATTCTTTCTTCTCTTCTGTTTCTAAAATATCCATGAAAAAAGCTGCTATGGTAAAAATATTGGTATCGTAACTAAATTGAAGAATCGATTTTTTAATGGTTTCTTTTAGTTCCTCTTCCCCCTTCTCAGTTAAAGAATATATTGTTCTATCTGGCATATTGCCTGCTCTTTCTATTGTTCCTTCAATCAAGCCTCTTTTTTCCAAATTTTTCAATGTTGCATAAACCGTTGAATCTGCAACATTGAACCACCACTTAATATTCATATAAGCTAACAATTTTGTTATTTCATATGCATTGAGTGGTTTTTCATTGATAATCCCCATAAGCAAAGTAGCTGGTTTTGATAACATCTTTTCCCCCCTGTTCATATGTATAGTACTTTATATATAGACTACTATATTATAATATCATATTCCTATGAAAAAAGAAAGATTTATCTTACGCAATCTGTACAAGTTATTTATACACAGTTCCTATGAAAACGCGGCTTTCCTCCTGTTTAAGGAATGCCGCGCCCTGCCAGTTTCTCAATTTTCTCCATCATAATCTCCATCGCTGCCTTAAATAATCATATATCCAAAAAAGCAACAGCTTATTATCCGGAAAGCGGCTGCGCATCACTACTGTTATGGAATTTGAAATACATCGAATTCCATAGCAAATATTCTGCTGTCATTCACCTGCATTCCTGCCATTCAAAACAATAGTACGCATTGTTAAAGTCCGGATTATCATAGTCCGCGACAAAATGCGGATTCACCATGTATGTATTCCCACTTTGTGTATGGAACTTCACTTCCCTGTCAAAAAAAGCTCCTAGGCTGCCGTAATAGATCATCTGGTTTATGACCTGAACAGCCTCCTCCATCTCTTCCTGCGCCACCTTCCAGACACCAATATCCGGCCTCCCAAATTTGCGCATCCCTCTTGTATGAAGCCACATCAGACCATCTTGGATTTCTGACGCAAGAATCGTTACATGATCATAGGGATTAAACTCCCGCTCGAAGAACAGATCCGACCATTCCGCAGACGAATAGAGCGACAATATCTGCAGATCCAACACGCCGGCCGCGTCATTGTCAATCAGTGCCTGGATAAGTCCAATCACATTCTGCATATAATTCAGGTCTGAATCCTGACATACTTCACCGCGAATTACCGCCCATTTATCTGTCCCCTGTAACATTTCAAACAACTCATGTTTTTCCCGTCCAAGGACTTTTCCCAGACTGTTCCCCACCAGAGACTGCATATATGCATTATTTTTTTCTCTGTCGCAAAACACGAGTTTCAAGCCGTCTGGAAAACCATTCACATGATGCCGCCCCCTGGAAACCTTCAATTCCGCATTTTTTGCCCCGAATATTACATAGAATAAAAACGGGCGGCAATTCAAATCTCTATAATAAGGTCGTTCACAATTCATATTACGCACTCCTCAATTCTATCTGCAAATATATTCAGGAACAGATCACAAATAACTCCCCAATTCGACCTGTGAACTGTTCCTAATAACTTATACCCCTTGCCAGCCTATTGCTCCAATTACAAATTGTATAAACAAATGCTCTAATACCTTCTTACAACCTTCGATCATTTTCTCATACTGTGCATCACAGCTTTCTGTATACACAAACAGTCCCGCATCGTTCTTCTCAGAAAACTGTTCGCTGTTTTCTCTCGCAAAAGCACGTTCTAAACTGTACTGTCAACCCGCGAACGCGCAGAAGGGCCGCACTGATATCTGTGTCACCTTTCCCTCCTCCTCACTGAACCAGATGCTGATATTGCCAAAGCCATCGCCAGTAATCAGGCAATTATCCGTTTCTCCATAAGGGGACGCATAAAACCCGTATGCTGTCAATTTCTCCCATGCGCTGTCCGCACTAATGCCAGGATACAGACCAAAGATCGTCACATCCTCCACCTTTTCTTTGTGATAATCCAGCAGGCCCGCATTCAGATGCTCAAAAGAAAATATTTCCTGTCCGTTCCACAAGCCGACCTGCGCTTCATCAAAATCCTCATAAGGCTGCTGTATCTCCACCCCGTACCGCTCTGAAAGCAGACTCTCTGCCGCGTCAGGAAACAAGTCTTCCTCAAGTATCAACAATCCCAGATCCGCCTCCGTATCTGTGCGGTTCTTTCCAGCTTCATCCGCAATACGCTTTAAATAAGCAGGCGTGAGATCCGCAAAGGATTCATATTCCATTGGCTGATAATCGATTGTTATCTCATTTGCTCCCTCCATAAGAGACTGGTACCATGTCTCGTAATCCGCCACATTATATTTGTAATCAGAAAACTCATAGGAGGCTCCTGCTCCCTCCTGAATATTATAGAGTACCCCGTCGCCGTCACTGTCCAGCTCGTCGGGAAAAGCCTGTCCATCAGGCCACTCCCCCGAAATATCCTTACTCCATGTATCCACATAACCGATTTGCACATACGTATCACTGTCGGCTTGATACTGATACAGTGCAAAAGGCCAAACATCGCCTCTTGTATGATTATGTGAAGCCTCCGCTTTTATGATGCCGTTGTCATAATAGGCAATGGCTGGAAACGCCGTAAACTCTCGCTCTAACTGCCCTGCTTCCGGGTCAAAACCGTACACAATCTCCACCATGCCTGCCATGGTGGCATTGGAGTAGCTGACAATGAGTTCCTCCATGCCATCCCCGTCAATATCCGTGATCGCAAAATGATTGTCCCGCATTTCCCCAAAACCTGCATCGAGAGACGAAGTATCCAGTTCCCCGTCAGGCAGCTGTCTTGCCGCTATGATCTGAGAGAGCACACCGCCATAATAGTGTCTGACCTGCTCCTTCCAAAGCTCCTGCCCGCTTCCGCCAGAGTTCTCTTCTGTTTCTGGCTCAGCTCCTGTATCCATGGACTCCTCGACTGAGTTTCCACTCTTTTCGGTTGCAGCCAGCTCCTCTGCAGGCACAAAAGCATCATCCTCCGTTGACTGCCCCATTTCCTTGAATGGACTTCTCCCCTCTTCTGACTCCTTTGCACTGCATCCCGTAAGAACCATTGTGCCGGCACAAAGCCAGGCGACAGCAGATATACCTGTTGTTTTCCTTCCATTCTTTTTCATAATTACTCCCCCTTTTCATCCATTCCAATTCCATCACTACGCAAAATGTCATGCGTCAATGCATCTTGTTTTCTGTTTCTCATTCTGTCATTATATCAGCTTTATCAAATATCTTCAATCATTCATTTGTTCTGCACAACTATACTATAAACGAATAGTTACTGTCACCCCCCATCTGATTCTGGAATAATTTTGTTGATTTTTTCCCTCCCTCTATTGGGGCTTGTATTATCCTACTATATCCACTAAAATAATAATGAAGTTTCATATATCTATACTGAAAACAAACCAAAACTTTTGCCAAACGAGGAGTGATATTATGACACTAAAGGAACTTGAAATCGGAAAATCCGCCGTTGTAAGAAACGTCGGCGGCGAAGGCGCCCTGAGACAGCATTTTCTGGACATGGGAGTGATTCCAGGCGCAGAAGTCACTGTTGTAAAGCTTGCACCGCTGGGTGATCCTATTGAACTGCGTATCCACGGCTATGAACTCACGCTCCGTCTCGCAGATGCCGCACAAATTACTGTGGAACCAATTCCATTAAGTATCAAATCTAAGAAAACGACACCAAAAAAGACATTACATCCCGGATTCGGTGAGGAAGGAATTTTTCATCCAAAAGGCAGTGGTAATTCCCTCCCATACGGAACAAAGCTGACCTTTGCACTGGTAGGCAACCAAAACTGCGGAAAAACCACATTATTCAACCAGTTGACCGGATCCAAACAACACGTCGGAAATTTCCCCGGTGTTACGGTAGACCGAAAAGACGGCGTAATACGCGGCAACAGCAATACAGAAATCACTGACCTCCCAGGTATTTACTCGATGTCCCCCTATACCAACGAAGAGCTGGTATCACGCGATTTTGTGCTAAATGACCATCCGAAAGGCATCATCAACATTGTCGATGCCACAAACATTGAACGAAATTTATATCTTACCATGCAGCTGCTCGAGATGGACGTTCCGACTGTGCTGGCGCTTAACATGATGGACGAAATGGCAGGCAATGGCGGAACTGTCGATGTAAACACCATGGAATCCCTGCTGGGTATCCCTGTGGTACCAATCTCAGCTGCCAAAAACCAAGGTGTGGACGAGCTGATCAAACATGCCGTCCATGTTGCTAAATATCAGGAAAAGCCGCTCCGCCAGGACTTCTGTGACCAAAACGACAACGGTGGAGCTGTGCATCGCTGCCTCCATGCGGTTGTCCACCTGATCGAAGACCACGCATCACAGGCAGGGCTTCCCGTCCGCTTTGCAGCCAGCAAGATTATTGAAGGTGACAGCCTGGTACTGGATCTGCTGAAACTCGACCAGAACGAACAGGAAATGTTGGAACATATTATCCTTCAGATGGAAAAAGAGCGCGGGCTTGACCGCAGTGCAGCTATGGCGGACATGCGTTTCGCCTATATCCACAAGGTCTGTGACCAGTGTGTCACCAAGCCCCACGAAAGCAAAGAACACCTGCGCAGCCAGAAACTCGATCAGATCCTCACAGGAAAATATACTGCCATTCCAGTGTTTGTGGCAATTATGGGACTCGTATTTTTCCTGACATTCAATGTGATCGGTGCGTGGCTGCAGGATTTGCTTGCCAGCGGTATTGAACTTCTTGCGGGTTTTGTTGACAATGTCATGACAGCTAGAAATGTCAACAATACTATTCACAGCCTAATCATTGACGGCATATTTGAGGGAGTCGGCAGTGTTCTCAGTTTCCTGCCCATCATCGTAACCATGTTCTTCTTCCTCTCTATGCTGGAAGACAGCGGTTACATTGCACGTGTTGCATTCTTCATGGACAAGCTGCTTCGAAAAATCGGATTGTCCGGACGCAGCATCGTACCAATGCTGATTGGCTTTGGATGCACTGTGCCTGCAGTCATGTCAACCCGCACTTTACCTAGCGAACGCGACCGCAAAATGACCATTCTGCTTACACCATTTATGAGCTGTACTGCCAAACTGCCAATTTACGCATTTTTTGTCAATGCTTTCTTCCCCCGACAGAGCGGACTGATCATGACAGGACTGTATTTATTAGGCATATCAATAGGGATCCTTGTGTCGCTCATTTTCAAGAAAACAGTATTTAAAGGAGAAGCTGTACCTTTTGTCATGGAGCTTCCCAACTATCGTATGCCTGGCACTCGCAATGTAATGGTACTCCTGTGGGAGAAAGCAAAGGATTTTCTGCAGAGAGCTTTCTCTGTCATATTGATTGCTACAATTATTGTATGGTTCTTACAGAGCTTTGACTTTCATTTCAATATGGTTACGGACTCACATGACAGTATTTTGGCTGCAATATCTGGTTTACTTGTACCGCTCTTCAAACCGCTTGGTCTGGGAGACTGGCGCATCTGCACTGCACTGATCAGCGGCTTTATGGCAAAAGAGAGTGTCGTCTCTGTTCTGGAAGTGCTGTATGGCAGGGAAGGCGGTGTGACAACTGCTATGAGCTCATTAGCTGCTTCCTCTCTGCTCGTATTCAGTCTCCTATATACCCCCTGCGTGGCAGCCATCGCTTCTATAAAGCGAGAATTAGGGCGAAAATGGGCACTCTATGTCGTTCTCTGGCAATGCATCATTGCTTGGATAGCTGCATTGCTTGTGCGATTGTTTTGTCTTATCATATTGTAGTGCATTATTTGACAAAAGGCCACCGCATACAGGTGGTCTTGAAATTTACGTACACAATCCTTAATCTCTTGATATTTTAACAACAAAAAACCCCAATTATTGGGGTCTTAAGAAGGCGACTAACGGATTTGAACCGATGATCAGGGAGTTGCAGTCCCACGCCTTACCACTTGGCTAAGTCGCCATATTCTATTATATTCAAAACAACAATATTCTATGACAAAAATATTATATTTATCAACTCCCCGAGTAGGGCTCGAACCTACAACAACTCGGTTAACAGCCGAGTGCTCT
>CAMWXE010000118.1 GCA_947178145.1 uncultured Lachnospiraceae bacterium
TTACCTGATAGGATTTTCCTACTGTATTGTTATCAGCTTACCAAAGCTTGCAGAACTTCTTCCACTCGCTAGGGGAAATCAGCTATGCTGATTTCGCAGCTCGCACCCAAAATAATTATAACACATAACTCCAAAAAACAATACTATTTATTATTTTTTCTGTTATTTTCTATTTACTTTATACTTATATGGCCTTTATTTCCGCCTATATTAACTTATTCCCGTTTTTTGCTCTTCGGTCACGATCAACAAATCTTACTCTCCATCAAAAAAGCAATTCAGAAACACGCCAGTCAGAAACAGAATAGCAGTACAAAACGCATATTTCAATACCAATATTATCAGAAAATTCATAATCTCATTCCTCCCCTGCTCTGCATGGCAAAATTAATTCATCTACGCCATATCTATACAAGCAGACGTGACAGCTATATCATCTGCATCCCGTCGCTCTGCCTTTCCTGAAGCTCTTCCAGCCCTTCTACCTGATTATCACCATGGATAATCCCATCTTCGATCAGCATCTGCTCACATTCCTTTAACAGCGCAAGCCAGTCCTCTTTGATATTCTTGGGATAATGGTAAAGATACGAGTAGTCCTTGCTGGGTGTATTCCACAAAATTATATTTGACATTCAGTGAAGTAATCTGATAGCTATCTCCCTTTTGTTTTTTAATCTCTTTCTCCATCTCCAGACGCGCCTGATAGTATTCCTCATTCCGCGGTCTTGCCTTTTCAATGGTTTCAACAAGTCTGTATCTTTTGCTAAATTCACAATCTCTGTCAACCAGCTCTCCTTTCCGCCAACCATATCCGTTCCCAATAGAACAGAATAAATGGTTCAGACAGTGTTTTCTTGTCGGATACAGCTCCGGATAAAAATCCATCATGAATTGTAACGTTTCCTCTGCTCTCAACTATACTTCTCTCCTCTATATCTTTTTTATCACTTTGCTCTTTATTTCAGTCATCGGCCTGCTTTCAATGCGCTTCTGGATTACTGCTTACGCCAACAATAAAACACCCGAAATGATCGGGCATTTTATTCTTACCGTAAACCGGCAGGAATAACATTTCCATATTCATCTGTCATTCCTGCACCATGTTACTCATTTACGATCTCCTGCTCCATCACGATCCCCGACTGGAACTGTATCTCTATTCTGTCCGCGGAAATTACCCTGATGCATGCAATCAGCCTTCTTACAAGGTCGTTGTCAAACTCCGGTATCTGGCAGGTGCTTGCGCTAATAAAGGCATCCATGTCTTTTACCCGCTGTTCATAGTTTTCTGCAAGCTTTCTCTTTCTCACTGACTCTGCCTGTTCTTCTTTGAGGGCATTGATTTCCTCCGCGATCTTGCGGTACTGTTCATCAAATTCCGGCGTGTAGTCTCCGGCCTTTGCATTCTCCGCAATCAGTGAAACCATCTCTTCCTGTTTCGCTTTGATCCGGTCGCTGTATTCATCCGGCTGCTGCTCCTTTCCGTAGCTGCCGATCACCCGGATAACATTCTGGCGAAAAGCTCCGACGAAGTCCCCCTCGTTTCTGGTGATGCGATGGATGGCTTCCATGACTGCCCTGTTTAATGCACCTTCCTCTAAAGTCTCGGAATCACTGCACTGCTCTACACTGTTTGTCAGACGGTTTGAACATCTCCAGACGATCTTCTTTTTGCCGTTTCTTGCCCATGTCACCCTGCGGTATTCCTGTCCGCATCTGCCGCACAGCAGGATACCGGTCAGTGCATATCCTGATGAATATTTGCTCTTCAAAGAATGCTTGCCATTCTTTTTTTTCTTTCTTGTGACTGCGGACTTACACATGGCGGACCGCCTCATGATCTCCTCCTGCACCCTGAAAAATAATTCCTTGGGTATGATCGCTTCGTGATCATCTTCCACATAGTATTGTGGTACAATGCCGTTGTTGACAACTTTCTTTTTCGTCATGAAATCTACCGTATAAGTTTTCTGTAATAAGGCATCGCCCATATACTTTTCATTTCTGATCATCTTCGCTATCACAGTTGCATTCCACCTGTCTTTTCCCGTCGCCGTCTTGATTCCCTTTTCCTCAAGATACTCGCTGATTTTGGCGGTGCTGTAGCCTTCAAGGTAAAGCCTGAAAATCAGGCGCACAACCTCTGCCTCTTCGGGTACGATGACCAGCTCGCCTTTGTCATTTTTGGTGTAGCCCATGAATTTGTTATGGTTGACAATGACCTGTCCCTTTTCAAACCGCCTCACAACGCCCCATCTTGTGTTCTCGCTGATATTCCGGCTTTCTTCCTGCGCAAGACTGCTCAGGATCGTCAGTAAGATCTCACCGGTGCCGTCCAGGGTGTTGACACCCTCTTTCTCGAATACCACCGCCACGTTCTTTTCCTTCAGCTGGCGGATGGTGGTGAGCGCGTCCACAGTGTTCCTTGCGAAACGGCTCACGGATTTGGTCAGGATCATGTCGATCTTACCGTCGAGCGCATCCTTTATCATGGTATTGAAATCGTCTCTCTTTTTGGTGTTTGTCGCGCTCTTGCCGTCATCGGCGTAGATGCCTGCATTCTTCCAGTTCTGGTTTTCCTCTATCTTGTTGGTATAATATTCCACCTGTGCCTCATAGCTGCTCTCCTGCTGTTCCAGCTCCGTGCTGACGCGGCAGTAGGCGGCTACCTTCAGCCGTTTCTCCGCAGGCTTCACACTGCGGTCATACTGCGGTTTTGCGGGTATCATGGATATCTTTTTCTTTTCTGTTGTGCCTGCCATTTCTTCTCCCTTTCTTATATTTCATTTTTATTTTGTGTACGCTGAATCAGACGCGTCGTCTTCACATTTGTTTGAAAACTGCCGCTGATACTAAATCAGATCTACATCTGCGCACATATTTGAAAAAATATTGCCTATGCCGTCTCACCTGTTACAGGGTATCTGACTGGTATTCTATTTTTATACTGCTCCCGTTCAGGAACATTACCTCAGCTGTATTGTTTTTATAGACCACAATCCTTGTGACCAGCCTCCTGTACAGCTCCTCATCAAACTCTGTCAGTTCATTCCTGTCCGAAAGGATTTCCTGCATCTTTCTTGTCTGGAAATCTGTATCATTTATTTCCAGGGTGCGGTATCTCTCCTGCGCTCTTTCATATAATAAAGTGATGATATCCGCATGGTTCTCTTCCTGTTCCGCAGCCGCATTTTGATGGCAGCGCTCCATGGCCCGCATTTGCTGTCCTGTACTGATTTGCTTCTGATCGCTTTTTGCCTTCTCCAGCCTGCGCTCTATTTCCCTGTATTCTGCGCTGACTGTTTCTTTTGTAGCAGCAGGCGGGCGCATTCGCACTATGTCCTGTATGATCCGGTTGATTGCGCTGACACACACTGTTTTTACCTGCTCATCTGTTATAAATCCACCCGTGCAGGATACACGGTTCTGATATATGTAATTTTTACATTTCCATTTTGCCGTCCCGCCTTTGTTCCTTTTTTTATTATGGGGCTGGATATGGCTGCAGGTTTCCCCGCATTCGCCGCAGGTAATAATGCCGCCAAACAGGATCCTCTGATCCCTGCCCGGTCTGTGGCTTCCCCTTCCATTTTCTGCCCGCATCTGCTCCCGGCGCTTCTGTACACGCTCAAACAGCTCTGTGTCAATGATCTGCGGATAGTATTCTGTGCCGAGGTAGTTATGGTTCTCCAGGATCTTGCCGATGGAAGCGTGTGTCCATGCCACCCTGTCATGGGCGTTGCATATTCCTCCCGCTTTTAAATCTTCAGCGATCCTTAGTGTTGATATCCCATTATCATAATCATGAAAAATAGCTTCCACGATCCTCCTGTGTTCCTCATATATGGTTATCTTTCCATTTACGACTTTATATCCGATCGGCATGTGCCACTGCATCTTTGCTTCCCCCTTCCTTCTCTGTCAGTTCCAGGCCGTTATGCAGGCAGAATGTGATGTCATGCTCCCTTGATATCCGTATCTCCTTTACGGCCAGGTCAAACAGCCTTTCATCAAACTCCCTCATCGGTTTTTCCTGCACTGCTATCAGTGCGGCCAGCTGCTGTGTCTCGATCAGCTCCTTTGACCGCCTCTGTTTCCTCGCAAGAAGCGTTTTCTTCCTCCTGCATTCTGTAAGCTGCCCCACAAGCTGGCTGTTGCTCTCCATAAAAAAGGCAGCGTCCATATATCCCTTCTTCATTACCTGGTTCAGTATCCGGCTCTGCTCACTTAAATTCTGTATTTCATTATCCAGATATTCCATTTCTTCCGTATCCGGCATGTCCGCCAAAAGCTCCGTTAAATCTCTTAACAGGGGTTCTAAAATACTCCCCTGGTTGGTGTAGAGTTTGTTCCACATCACAATGAATGCCCGCTGCACCGCATCTTCCCGGACGGCCTTCACCGAACATGCATTTTTGTCTCCGACATGTCTGTGGCAGGTCCAGATGATCCTTTCATTGGGCTGTCCTATGTTTATCTTCTGCCTGCGGAAACGGCCGCCGCATTCACTGCAGATAATGCGGCCTGAAAACAGATACCTGTTCTGGTACCTGCCACCACCCATCTTTAGCGTCCGGCTGCGGTACTCCATGATGTTCCTTACGGCCTCCGCTTCCTCATGGGTAATGACAGGCTCGTGGTCATCTTCTATCAGGTACTGGTTCCTCTGGCCGGTATTCTCCCTGCGAACGAAGGGAAACTGTGATTCTGTGTATGTGCGCTGCAGCAGGCGGTTCCCTTCATAGACGGGGTTCTTTAAAATATCCTTTACCGTGCTGTCGTGCCACTTCTCCCCGGTCCGGATGGGTGGTATCCCTTTTCTGTCCAGTTCCTTTGCTATCACATAAGTTCCAAGGCCGTTCAGGTATGACTCAAAGATCCACCGCACAGTCTCCGCTTCCTCTTCCGCAATGACAAGGTTTCCATTTTCGTCATTCCGGTATCCGTAGGCGGGAGTCCCTGTGATAAAAGTGCCGTCCTGGAACCGTTTTTCTATGGACCACCTGTTATTTCCTGCGAAATCCTCCGATTCGCCCTGTGCGATGGAGGACAGTATGGACAGCATCAGCTCGCTCTTTTCGGTCAGCGTGTTGATATTCTCTTTCTCGAAAAGAATACCAACGCCGAGCGCCTTGAGCTTCCTTATGGTCTGGATACATTCCACGGTGTTGCGGGCAAACCTTGTGACGGACTTGGTCAGGATCAGGTCAATTTCCCCGTCTTCGCAGGCTTCAATCATTGCCTGGAATTCCTCCCTGCCCTTTACCTGTGTTCCGGTGGCTGCTTCATCCGCGTACATTCCGGCAAACTCCCATAACGGATTGTTCCCTATCTTTTCTGTAAAATACGATACCTGTGTGGCGTAGGACTCTGCCTGTGCTTTGCTCCCCGTGCTGACTCTGGCATATCCGCACACCCGCAGTTTTGGCTTATTTATCAGCTTCCCTCTTTTATCTGACGCTGCGCCGATGACTGTAACTTTCTTTGCCATGTGCTTCTCTCCTCTCCCTGTGTTTTCAGGGTTATCCCCTGTCAGCAACATACACTACCACACAAATCTGGATATAGCTAGCCAAATGGCACATTTGGCTTGGGTTTCTTACAGATATACTTTTGCCAGTTCCGGGGAGAAAGTTTCGATGTTCAAAACATTGATTTTATCCCGTTCTTCCTCGCTGATCAGCCCGTTTTCCTGCATCCTTTTTAACAGGTATTCTGCCATTTTGTACATGACCTCGTTGGCTTCCTTCTTCATTCCTGCCATGCTCCTTTTTATCCCAATTATAATAATCCTATCCGTTCATTAGTCTGTCTGGTATTTTGCTGCGATAGTGACTGCAACACCCACGGTGAATATTCCTGCTGCGGTTATTACAGACGCTACAAAGACTGCTCCAATAATCCATTTCATATCAATTTTCCTCCCATTTTTCAAAACTTAAATTGACGTCTCTTTCAAATACGCTTACATCATGCTGCACTCCGCCATTCCTACAGCTTCCTCTTCCATTCCAAGATACTCCTCTGCTGCATCCCTGCTGACAATCAGGACTTTTCCTGCTTCCCTGTCCCCCATCTGGACTGGCAACAGATACTTATTGACCTCCCTGCACAGGTTCTGATCAGGGCAGCTGTTGATATAACCGCCACATGTATTAAGTATCAGGCGGTCGCACATATCCGTAACTATCATCTTCTCCGCATCATGCAGATGACTCCCAATGTAATTTGCCAGGTTTTCCGGTGTGGCTGCGATCACGCCCTCCTGCCTTGTGCCTTTGTCAGCCGGATAAAGATATGCATACCCGATTGTCTCTGTGTCAAAAATCTTTTCCATCATCTCAGCATCTTCTTTTTTCATCAGTCTCTCCTTCCTTTTGTGCCCATACTTAGCCACACAAGAATGCGGCGGAAATCATCCCCTCCGCCGCATGGTTTCTGTGATTAAGTCTTACTGTCATAATCCTTCACTTTATATTCAAAGTGGTCTGCTCCTATTCGACACTACTCCCCGGAGCCGGACACCGCAAAGTCAGAAGAATGAAAAAAGAAAATCCCATTCCCTGTCTTACGGTATCCTTTGGGCAGCAATCCGGACCGTCTGCTGGTTTCACAGACATCACAGGAATCTCACCTCCACCACTGCGTGCTGGCTAATCTCAAGGAGTATCATTATAGGCCATTTCCCTCTTCGCACCTGTCCACCACGGACAGGCTGTACCCCGGCTTTCCCGCTCGGCTCCTTAGATGCGATCTTTTTTACACATTTTAAAATGTGCAGGAGTGTCTCTGCGCCCCGGTTACGGCTCTTGAAATGGCTGATGTATCTGGACTGCTGGATATGGCTGGCACACACAATTATTTGTGTACGTGCTCTCGGAAGCACTGCCTCCGGCATTTGTCAAGGTTCATGAAGGAAATTCTGACAGGCACTTATCTGTCGGAAATTTACCCCCTCATAAGGTACTCACACTAAAACGCATTTTGAGAGGGTACTAATTGAAAAATTTTTTAATTTTTTTCAGGGATGCCTCCACGCTCTCCCTGACCGACATGTCGCTGACGCCGTTTTTTTCTGCAATCTGGCGGAAAGTCAGACCTTCAAAAAAATAAAGGTGCAGCCGCTCCCTCTGTACTTCTGTGAGCGACTGCACCGCTTCCTGCAGGATTTCCAGCTCCATCTGGTGAATAACCATATCCTCCAGTGATTCTGTCTCCTCTGCTATTCGTTCTTCCGTCTCACCTTCTATGTAACCACATGCTGTGAGGTGACGCAGATCCCGCATTTCTTCTGCATGTGCCTCCCTGCGGAATGTATCTGCAAGTGCCTCATACACCTCATGGGAAACATAGGTAAACTCTGCCTCACCAACAGCATCTTTATAAAAATCCTTAATTTTAATCCTGATCCATTCTGACATCTTTGTGTCCTCCATTTCATGTTTTTTGAAATGAAGGACACAGGCGGCCCCCTCGCACAGCCGCCATATATACGCGGCAGCCGGACGAATGCACTTTCTTCCCTGTTTGTTTTCCTCTCTGCCCCTGCTGTGGCAGGATCGTTTTCTCCCAGTCTCGTCAACCTGTTATTACTCCTGTCTGTTCTTTAAGAACTGTCCGGAAATAATCAGTGAAATTGACGAGGGATAAATGTTCCTTTGCGTCAGGCTCACATAAACGGGAAAAATCACAGGCACACAGAATGTGGTGTTAAGATTTTTGATGCAGCAGACAGGCATTCAGACAGGTCAGATTCATAGCGTATTATCATCAGTTCTTTTCCTCGTGGTACTATACTCGTAAGATGGAACCGTTTCAATAAATGTGTAACAAGTCTTACGCTGACTGTAAAAAGTTGCAGTTTTCTGCTGATAATCCATATTTAAAATGAGCAGCAGACGCTTTTAGAAGTTCCTGTATGATTAGCCTGTGTGCTTTCTTAAAATCCGCACAAAAAAGCAGAGATAACTCTTTCTGTTTACCTCTGCCCTGTCATTGTTATTCAAGTATACAAACCAGGATCTGGTGTTAAATCATCATTCAACAGGAATATTTTTTCTGTTTGCTCTGTCCGTATATATTTTCTCAAAAATAGCTTATGTCCAGATATCTTCATTATTGCCTGTGTATTAATTCTGTATCTGACTGTGTAAAAGGGATTCCGTATCCCCAGCACTTTTACCATTATGACAACGTTATAATATAAATCACGGCGTGTTTCAAATCCAGCTGACAAATGCATGTTCACAAATTTCCATAGAAAGCTTATAAATACGACAAAATAAGACATATCAGTTCCTGTAATCTGTCAACTAACCATCATAGACTTTGAAACACGCCAAAATCATAAAATTATTAAAGGAGATGTTTTATATGGCAATGAAAAAATCAAAATTTACAGTCCGTGTGGAAGAGGATATTTTAAAAAAGTTCCATTACGTTGCGGAATATAATGCACGTTCCGCCAACAGGGAGGTAGAATTTCTTATGAGAAAAAGAATTATTGAATTTGAGAAAGTTCATGGCAGAATAACCATCGAATAAATCACAACAATTTCAGATATTTCTACATAACAGCAGCCATTCTATATATTACACCTCTTCATGGTCGATGAACCGCTGCAATCATAAATCGAGCAGGGAAGATCTCTCTTCCCTACTCGCCGCGCCGCCGATGCGCCATGCAATGGCATATTTCCTTTGCATCGGCGTGCGCATAAAAATCCCTTCCAGTTTTCTATTTCCCGGAAGGGATTCCTATTTTTCCATATGAAGTTGTATAAAAAGCCCCGCTTTTCCTGCCATCATAAAAAACGCAATGATGCAGATGCTCGAATAGACAGCATAAGCACAGTCATTATATCCCTGACGCCACAGCACAAAAAACACCATTATCTGCAGGACAACTATCACTCTTGCCCGTCTACCAAAGTGTTTTTTCTCTTTCTGGTCAAGCTTTCTGTTTTTGCTGTGCATGGGACTGAGTATCAGTATAATCCCTGCCGCTGCTGCAAGCGTAACCAGCACTGCCGGGACAGACATCCTGACAAGCAGGCTGCCCGTATACACTGGGATAAACAGTACAAGACTCGAACTGATATAACAGAACAGCCTGCCGTCACAGTGAAAACCCCCAGTGAAGCTCCTCAGTGTCATGAAAGAAAGGGTGAACACGCAGACCACAAGAAGCTGTTCTGTAAACAGCCCGATCAGGAATGCCGTTACAAGATTCATGAGTATGATAACCCCGTTGCAGATTCCATACTGGTATATATCCCTGTCCCCTTCCTCTATGATGCCCCGTTCCTGCATCCAGCGGCTCAACCGCCCGGACACGGTTAAAACCTCCTCAGTTTCTTTGCATTTTCTGGTATTTCATCCTGTCCCAGAAACCACATACAGCACTGGTTCACCGACAGTGCCGCAACTCCGAGCGCCACAGCCGCAATCACTTTCAGTACACTGTCACTTACTCCATACATCAGATCTCCATATTTCTTCATGGATGCACCTCCTTATATCTGACTGCTTCCACTTTATCATCTGATGTAAAAAAATCAAGCTGTCTGTAATAAGTCTTACGTTAGCTGTAATAAGTTGCACTTTTTATTCCAACCGGGTTATTCCTGTCAGCAGGAGTTTTGCCTCAAATATACAGCCCCGGTCTTCCAGAAGAAGGGTTCCTCCATACTTCTCTGCCACCCTTCGGACAGTACGGATTCCTCTGCCATGCTTCCTTTTATCTGATTTTGTTGTGACAAGTCCTTTGTTTTCTTTCCCTGTCTTACTGTTTCTTACCAGGATAAGCAGGTTGCCGTCCTGATATTTTGTCTCAAAATCCAGAAATCTTTCTTCCTGACCAGCCTGGCAGCACGCTTCAATGGCATTATCCAGCAGGTTTCCATACAGTACTCCCATATCTCCTGTTTCTATGTCGATTTTCTTTGGAATTAAAGTTTTAATATCAATTTTTATTCTGTTTTCTCTTGCCTTTGCTGCCTTAACCTTTAATATGGAATTTAAAACAGGGTTGGCGGAATAAATGATGTCCTCTGCCAGACGGATGTCGTCCAGCAGCTCCTCCAGTGTCGCCATAACCATGCTGCTGTCCCCCTCACCTGCAGCATCAAGAAGTGTGGAAAGACGGTTCTTCATATCATGCTTGATATCCTGTATCTGTTCCTGATATCGTTCCACATCTTCATAATACTCATTCCTGTAGGCAATCTCACTTAAGATCATTTCCTCCTCATGCCTTTTCTCTGCCATATCCGTGTATCTTTCTATCATCAGAAATATCATGTAATTAGTTATGATAATGGTGAAAATAATACACATACATAATATGGCAGTCTGTGTTGACAATAAGTTTTGTACCACTTCTATCAGCAGAAAACATCCGACAAAACTTGCAACCGGGATCAGTACCAGCATATAGACTACTTCCTTTGGCATTGCAGATATCCGCAGACTCTTTCCCATTTTGAACCGGCAGAACACTTCTACCAGGGCTGCGCGGAACAGTTCCATGACAAACACTGTCGAATAGTACAATATTGTCCCATTTTTTATCGGATTCCCATTCCCTACAAAAAATCTGTAAATAACATATCCTGCCGGTTCTGCAACAGCCACAAGCCCCATGTACATCAGAACTATAATAACTTTTGCTGATATTCTTTCTTCATACTGGCATATGAAAATCCCTAATATCACTGCCATTGTCAGCAGATTCAACCAGTTGATCTCCATCTGGTTGATCAGGCTCCCGGCTGCTTCACTCACTACCAGCAGTACAATAGCAAATTCCACAGATGTCTTCCGTTTCCCCACAAAAACTTCCAATGCCCTCCAGTAAATGCATAAATCAAAAATATTGATCACTAACCGGATCCCGTACTCCACCATGTCACATCCCTCCCTGCACAAATGCCATGTGCTTTTCTGCAAGGCTTTTCCGGTATCCTCTGGTGACAGCAAGCTCCTGACCATCCGAGAGACACACTGTTCCACCCGAAACAGTCTTCACATGCTTCAAATTCACTATAAAGGAGCCGTGTATGGCGGCAAACATCCGCTCATCAAGGCATTCCCAGATTTCTTTTGTGGTCATGTTGGTTTTATATATGGTATCTTTTGTATGGATAAGCGCCTGACGTCCCTTTTTCTCCAGATAAATGATTTCGTCAAACTTAAGACTGTACTGGCTCCTGCCGTAACGAAAAGAAAAACTCTGGTTTGCCATACCAAGATAAGTCTCTGCCTTTTCGAGCAGCATCCGGAGTCGTTCAGCCGTGATCGGTTTCTGTATGTAATCAAAAGTGACCACCTCGAACACATCCGGCATGTACTTGGTATAACCGGTCAGAAACACAATTAATGCCCTGGAATCCCTGTTCCGGATCTCCCTTGCCACGGCAAGGCCATCCATCCCCGGCATCTCTATGTCAAGGATATACATATCCACCTTCCGTTCCTGCCCCGCATACGCTGCAAGCATCTCCCCGGGATTCTGATAAAATTCATACTCGACTGCATACTCGATAACCGCCGAGGCATACCTTTCAAACATGTCGACAGCCCTCGGATCGTCATCACAGACTGCTATCTTCATCATTCCACCTCCATATACATATTTCCTTTTGCAAATATACATATGGGATAGAAACTCACTCCTGCCCTGTCATCAGCTTCTTCATGTATGCAAGTGTTCGCCCGATGAATTCATCCCGTTCTTTCCTGCTGCAGTTGGCAAGGAACAGCTCGAGGTCAAAGGGTTTTCTTTTCTCACCTGTAATCAGGCCAGTCAGATCGATCTTATACTTTTCATATAGAATCTGCATCTTCTCCGGCTGCAGACCATAAGCACCGCTTTCCAGCTTACGATAATGCTCCACACTCACACCGAGCGCCTCCGCAAAGTCTTCCTGCGTATACCCGATATTTTCTCTGGCAATCTGCAGTCGTTTCCCAATCTGTATATTTATTTCCTTTTTCTCTGCCCTCATATTTTGCACCTCGCTTTTATGCTAATCATAGCAATGCAAGGCATATGTAAACAGAATGCAATGCGACCAATATTTTGTCGCTTTGCGCCTTTTGCCTATATATGAAAAGGGAGTAATGAACTGACTGTTCATTACTCTCTTGAAATACTATTATATTAAATCTTTACTGTAAATCTTATTATTACTACCAAATACATATTCATACATGATTTTTATACATATCCGCCTTCCGTAACTGCCCTTCATACGCTGCAAGCATTTCCTCTGAACTCTGATAAAATTCATTTTCAACTGCAAACTCAATAACCGCCGAAGCATACCTGTCAAACATATTGACAGCCCTCGGTTCATTGTCACAGACTGTTATCTTCATCATTATAAACTGCCTTTCTGCGAAAAGCACCGATGTGGTTATGAAACCTACTGACTAAATTTCGCTTTCTATTCATTTTTCCTGCTAATATGCTACTTTTATAAGACTGATACACTACAGAACACGTGAAGGTGCGTGGGCGGGGCTGTATAGCGGTGACAGTTGATCATCCGTTAAAGCCTCAATAAATGACGCATAATTATAGCCCATAAACTTATCACTTCCAAAGTCGACTCGATTTTGCCAGATGGTCAGTCACTGTCAGTCCTATACTTATAAATCATCAGGAAATTATTTATTTGTCTTTTAAGATCTTTCTCAAAATTGTTGTGGATTAGACGTCCACAAACCTAGTACAGCATTGCGGAATTAACGGTGAATAAATTTATTCTTTCATTTCACTA
>CAMWXE010000119.1 GCA_947178145.1 uncultured Lachnospiraceae bacterium
CTTCATGGAAGGATTGACGGTTTGAAGGGTATTTGTGCTTTATGGAGGGCTTGGCTGTGTGAGGGTCAGGTGTTCTGGACTTGATATAATGGACTTTTGGAGGTTGGATTGATTATGAGATATCATAATATCACTAAGGATGATATGTTAAATGGTGACGGGCTTCGTGTTGTTTTGTGGGTGGCGGGGTGTGAGCACTGCTGTAAGGGGTGTCAGAATCCTATGACTTGGGACCCGGATGGAGGGCTGCCATTTGATGATGCTGCCAAGGCTGAAATATTTGAGCAGCTTGATAAGCCGTATATTGAAGGTATCACGTTTTCAGGCGGGGATCCGCTTCACTGTGCGAACCGGGACGGTGTGAGAGAGCTTGCGAGGGAGATTAAGGAGAAGTATCCTCATAAGAATATCTGGCTATACACAGGGGATGTGTGGAAAGATGTGATGAAATATCCGGTGATCAAGTACATTGATGTGCTTGTCGATGGCGAGTTTATGCAGGATAAAAAGGATGCGACACTTCTGTGGAAGGGCAGCAGCAATCAGCGTGTGATCAATGTGCAGGCTTCACTGGCACAGGAAAACCCGCGGATACCAGTACTTCACTGCGGGGATTATGATGATATCCCTATGGGGCGCAAGACGACTGGAATGCCGGAACAGAATATTGTGCCATTTAATGCAAACGGGAGCTGTGCGATCAAGAAAAATGCGTGTGAGGCGTAATCAATTGGTTACAGTCTGGCATGACTGAATTGTAATATCGATTGCAATATCAATTGTCGGTGATTATTAAGGAGATACAGTAATACAATGCAGTTGGAAAACTGTGCAGAAACAGATGAGCCGGGATGTGTAGATACAAACGATGCAGTGGTTGCAGCAGGGAGACAACGATGAATATAAAGATAAAATATTTTACGGATAAAGTACAGAAACTGGAAAAAATATCCAAGGGAAACTGGATTGACCTCAGGGCTTCTGAGGATGTCGAGATGAAGCAGGGTGAGTTTAAGCTGATTCCGCTGGGAATTGCAGTAGAGCTTCCAAGGGGTTACGAGGCTCATGTAGTGCCGAGGAGCTCTACATTTAAGAATTTTGGACTGATACAGGTGAACCATCAGGGAGTGATTGACGGACCTGACCGCGAGACGGGAGAGGGCGGTTACTGCGGGAACGATGACCAGTGGTTTGTCCCTATGTATGCGATGCGGGATACGGTAATCCATCTGAATGACCGGATTTGTCAGTTTCGAATCATGGAACAGCAGCCGGAGCTCGTATTTGAGGAGGTATCAGAGCTTACCGGTGCGAATCGCGGAGGTTTTGGGACGACTGGAAAAAATTAGGGGACAGCGCACAGGATGACTTTAGGCGAAATCTTAGAGAATGTGGATTGTCTTGGCACATTCGAGTAAATCAAAATGAGAAAAGGTGTATGCGGGAACAGAACGTTTCCCGACATACACCTTTTATGCATATGAATGAGAAAGACTTGCGGCCATGCCGTGCAATTATTCCGCTGACTTTGGCAGTCGGTGCCGGAACAGTGCATGACTGAGTTTCTGATAGCTGAATGGTATGAGCGGGTAGAGATAACTCTGCCCAGACACCATCTTGTTGGTGATAATGGCCACGAAGAACAGAATCACACCGGCAAGGTAGCCCCAGAACTGGAAAATAGCAGTCAGAATCAAGTTGATTAGGCGGAAAAACTTGATGGCATAGCCAAGTTCATAACTGGGGTGTGTGTAATTTGCTATGGCAACAAATGCCATGTATAACATAACCTCGGCATTGAACCATCCGCTTTTGACCGAAAACTCACCGAGAATCAGCGCTGCCATAACACTCAAAGGTGTCGAAAGCATGTTTGGTGTATTGACTGCTGCAAGCCGCAGTCCGTCAATTGCAAGTTCCAGGATCAAAAACTGCCAGATCAGTGGAACATTGATATCCTCTTTCACCACGATAAAGTCAAATGCAGGCGGAATCCAGTCGGGATTCTGCATCAACAGCAGGAATGTGGGGGTAATAAAGTAAGTTAATATCAAAATCAGGAAACGCGAAAGCCTGAGGTACGAACCTGTGAGCGGCGGAAAATAAAAGTCATCCGCCTCCTGTATCATGTCCAGTATGCTGGTTGGCAGGATCATTGCGGAAGGAGAGTTGTCTACCAAAATGATGATATTTCCCTCTAGCACCTGAGCCGCTGCTGCATCAGGACGTTCTGTATACTTAAATTTCGGAAATGGGTTGTACCATTTTGATGTAAACAGACACTCCGCAAGGCTTTCCTGATTCAGTGTCAATGCGTCAACTTTGATGTCCTTGATGCGGTCGCGTATTTTTCCCAGGAATTCTTTGTCAACCCTGTCGTCCATATAGCAGAGCACGATATCAGTCTTGGATGCTTTTCCGGCACTCAGCATTTCCATGCGCAGATCCGTGCTTCGGATGCGTCGGCGAATCAGTGCAGTGTTGAACACGATTGTCTCCACAAAACCATCCTTGGAACCGCGCAGAACCTTGTCTTTTTCAGGTTCGGACACTCCGCGCGCCGGATATGTGCGCGAGTCGATTAGAATGCATTCGTCAAAGCCCTCGACGAGGACTGCGAACACACCGCAGAGTACGTTTTTTGCGATTTCATTGAAATCTTTGGTGAGATCAACCTCAACGTAAGGCATAAGCTGGTTTAACCCCTTGGCATTCTGGGGCATATCAGCAGCTTTTAATCCCATCAAAAACTGCAGAAGTTTCTGCATCAGATCATCTTTACAGAATCCGTCGACAAAATAGAACACAGCATTCTTGTCACCGATCAATACATCCCTGCTCACAATGTCAAAGCATTCATTGGTATGAAGCAGTTCTGATATATATTTTTTATTCTCTTCAAATACTTGATACATAGGAATAACCATACCTTTCTGAGTTTTTTGCGCACACGCGGTGCTATCATATGCCGTTTCAGGGAACACTGGCGGAAGCATGTGCAGAGGTAAGTGTCATTAGGAAAATGCGTTAATATATGGATTCAGTATGTGTCAAAATCTGTATTTCATACATTCTTTTTCATCTTTTGTCCATTCTAAATTTACTTTTTTCAATGTTTTCGATATACTTAGGAACAGTAAAGAAACCGTATGACAACATCTTAAATTATGCTTTTACAGTTTCCTGGATACATCGTTGGCTGGATTTATGATAACGAGGATAAAAGGAGCAATTCTGTAAAGGACTGTTTAAGGTGATACGACTTGTTCTGGAGATAAAAGGAACAATTCTGTAAATGACTAATGACTGTTTGAGGTGATACGAATTGTCCTGAAAATAAAAGGAACAATTCTGTAAATGACTAATGAGTGTTTAAGGTGATACGAATTGCTCTGAAAATAAAAGGCGGGGATGGTATGTGAAATGTATCAGATAGCGATATGTGATGATGAACCAGCAATATGTGAAATGGTGTCAGGCGTAATCAGGGAGTGGGGCCAGGACATTAAAATCTCTTGTTTTGATTCCGGGGAGGCGCTGCTTGCATCATATGATTTTTTTGATGCAATCTTTCTTGACATTGACATGAAAGGGATGAATGGTATCGAGACGGGCCGGCAGATACGGGAGAGGGACCATGAGACAAAGATTGTCTACCTCACTGCCTACCGCGATTATGTGGCAGGTGCTTTTGAAGTCCATGCGTTTCAATATTTATTAAAGCCGATCGCACCAGCTCGTCTGAAGCAGATCCTGGAGGAGTTATTCCGTTACGTGAAAAGGGCGGACAAACAGAGGATTCTTGATTTTCATACGGACGAGGGAACAGTGTGTGTCGATGCTGCAGATATCTGCTATTTCGAATTCACAAACCGAAAGATCAGAATGGTGACACTCCATAATATGTATCATATGTCGGGAAAAATCAGCAGCATATACGCGCGCACGTGTTCCATTGGATTTTCCATGCCGCACAAGAGTTTTGTGGTCAATTTTCTCCATGTGAAAAATGTCAGAAATCTTGATATTTTCATGGATAACGGGGACAGGATTCCATTGTCACAGAAAAAGCAGAAGGAATGGAAGCAGGAGCTCACAAACTATTTATCAGAGCGGTTAGAGCGCCAGAAAATGGAAGGAGGCTGACAGATGCAGATGATCGTGGACTGGATATTTACCTTTTTGGATATGATTTCCCTGACATTCTGTTCGGCGTATCTTGTATTTTTACTGCCGCGCATGAAAGAATCGGCCGGAAATAAAAAAATTTTACGCGTTGTAAAAGGTATGGCATGGATGATATATACGCTGTTGGCGGTGATGATTCCGATGATTTGGCGCAATGACTCCATAACAATGCTTGGTCTCACTATGTACTATATTTTAATAGGATTTATGCTGTATCATCGGGATAAAGTTGGCATCCTGTATCAGGTTGGCTTTATGTTTTCCTTGTATGCGACGCAGGTGATTTCGATTTTCACGGCGGTGATGGTGCGGGAAGTTTATGCGCTGGAAAACAGAACGTCTGCGTATATTATGATACTTTTAAAGGCTTGTCTGCTGGTTATGGTCACTTTTGTATTCAGGGTGTTGGTCAGAAAAAGATATATGTCCGTACAGCCGCGGTTTCAGATACGGGGGATGCTTTTAGTGCCTGTCATCAGCATGATTCTCATTTTTGGGTTTGCCATCAGTTCGGATGTGTTTCTGATGCGGTTTGGGTATGGGTGGCTGATTGTGTACTGTGCGCTTATTTTAGTGATGAATCTGTACTGTTTTTATTTCTGGTATGATGTGTCAAAGACGCAGGAGTTAAAGCACAAGCTGGAACTGATGAGACAGCAGAGCGAGCTGACACACCAGTTTTATGCGGATCTGGAATCGAACTATGCGAAGTCGCGCAAGGTAATCCACGACATCAGAAATCATTTGCAGATGTTGGAACAGTCACAGAAGTTTGCCGAATCACAGAGTTATGTTGCCGATATGCACCAGATGCTGAATGCCCTTGGCATGACATACTATACAGATAACCGGATGCTGAATATTATTCTGAATGATAAATTAAAGCATCTGAATCAGGAACAATTTCAATGCAGCCTGATGGGGGTCCGTCTTGATTTTTTGTCGGAGATGGATACGACGACAATCTTTGCCAATCTGCTGGATAATGCGCTGGAGGAACGGCGGGAGAGTGAGAATTTCAGGCTCCAGCTTCAAGGCGAGCAGATTCAGGACTTTTGCGTCATAAAGATGTCAAACACGACAAAGGGAACATACACTCCGGGGAAATCCTCCAAAACAGGACATGAGGGAATCGGATTGGAGAATGTGCGAAATGCAGTCGGGAAATACCATGGCGAGATGCAGACCGACCAAAAAGGAGACGTTTTCTCTGTTACACTGTTGTTTCCTGACGACAATTGAGTGTTGTATTTATGGAAATTTTTGATAAAGTTAACGAAAAGAAAGGAAAGGTAATATTTATGAAAAACTTATCAAGGAGAAAAAGGGTATTATGCAGGATTGCGGGGGTATTTATGACAGTACTGCTTCTCACTGCATGCGGCGCGCAGCCCCTGCCAGAACAGTTTGATGAGGAGACTGTGAAGGCGGAGGCCGAAAAGGCGATTGAATATTTTAATAACCATGATTATCAGAGCATTATCGATATGGGGAGTGATGCGTTTCAGGAACTTCTTACAGAAGAAAATTTTGCAGCGCAGAGTGAGCCATATCACGAAAAGTGTGGAGATTTTCAGGAGATTGCCAAGACAATCGTTCTCGGAAATGTCAACCAGGAAACGCAGGAGTCGTTTGGCGGTGTTGTCATGGTAGGAAGCTATCAAGAGGGAACGATTCAGTTTACGATTGCTTTTGATGAGGATATGAAGCTGGTACAGTTTATCATCAGATAGTGATGAGGATGTGAAGCGGATACAGTTTATCATTCAGGCAGGAGTGATGAGGATATGATATGGATACAGTTTATCATTCCGGCAAGAATGATGAGAATATGAAACAGATACAGTTTATTATTAGAGTGGAAAGGTGAATTGGATGAAACGTGTGGAGAAAAATAAGGAACTTTATATATATGTTGCCGTTGCCTATGGTGTCACGTTCCTGATGGGATTCCTGATGTGGTATGGTAACAGCAAAAATCTTGATTTGGGCATATTTGCAAACGCACAGATGTTCTATCCGGCGGCCGGTGTAATGCTGGCTGCTCTGTGCACCAGAAAAAAGGATACTTTGATTCCAAAAGTGTTCTATGTGTTTTTTATTTGCGTAACAGTGATACTTGCTGCGTTGGCAGTTATTTCCGTATTCAATCCCTATGCGATGATAGATGCCGGTAACGGGTATTTTCTTCCTGTGTGGTCGTGGGTATCACAGTTGCTGTTAATCGGTTCCGGGATTGTCGGGTGGATTCTGCTGCTGGCAGCGAAGAAAGAGAAACGCAGGGCCTATGGTTTATGCTGGCGTAACGGAATGTCCTCATTGTTTTGCATTTTCCTGTTTTTGGCGCTTTATATGCTTCGGACGGTAATTGCGGTTTTGTGCAGCGGTGAGTGGGCGGCTTTTGGTCTCATGGCGTCAAACCCTGATACATGGATTCTGCTGGCGGTGCTTCCTGTGAATTTCTGTCTGTTGTACATGGCATTTCTGGGTGAGGAGTATGGATGGCGGTATTATCTGCAGCCTCTGATGCAGAAACGATTCGGATTGCGGGGCGGCGTTCTGCTGCTTGGTGTTGTGTGGGGAATATGGCATCTTCCTGTCGACTTGTTTTACTACACGCAAGACAGTCAGCTTCCCATGATTTTTTCCCAGCAGATTACTTGTATTACACTCGGCATTTTTTTCGCATATGCATATATGAAGACAAACAATATATGGGTTCCGGTAGCGCTGCATTTTTTGAACAATAATCTGGTTCCCATCATCTCGAATAATAATACTTCCAATGTGTTGGAAAACCAGACGGTAGCATGGAGTGAGCTTTTGGTCTCACTGGTGATGAACGGATTGATTTTTGGCGTCTTTTTGCTGGCAAAGCCATTTCGGAAGGCGACAGAATAGTAGCATTTTCACCAATCCGACATATTATGATAGTAACTATTCAAAAACAACAAGGAGCAGCACAGATATGCAGGAATGGAAACCACAAATTTCCTATATGGAGCAGTTTCCCGTAGCGATGGCATATGTACCGTGGCAGAGAAATTGTAATATGTACGAAAATCTTGACGAGGCATTCAAAACAGGTACAATATTTCCTGAACTCAACAAACCATTTTTAGGGAGGAGAGTGAAGGGATGAACACAGGATGCAAACCATGTATGGATTCCGAACGCCAGAAGATGTTGCAGGAGATCAGCAAAATCGATTTCGTGCTGAAGGAGCTGAATCTTTATCTTGATACGCACCCATATGACCAGCAGGCGATGGAGAACTTCAGGCAGTACAACGCGATGAAAAACAAGCTTGTGAAGGAATATACAGAAAAGTATGGACCGCTTGTACTCAGTATCGTTGACATGGACAGCAGGGAATGGAAATGGGCCACACAGGATTGGCCATGGGAAGGAGGCTATAACTAATGTGGAATTATGAAAAGAGACTACAGTATCCAGTTAAAATTACCCAGACCAATCCGCAGATTGCCCAGGTTATCATCAGCCAGTACGGAGGCCCTGACGGCGAGCTTGCGGCATCAATGCGTTATCTCGCGCAGAGATATACTATGCCTTATAATACAGTTGCGGGCGTTCTGACAGATATCGGTGTATCGGTGGCGATATTGCGCATTTGGAATGGGATGTGCAAAAATAAGGAACTGTTAGCACGCGCTAACAGTTCCTGGTATCAATCACTTATGGAGTCTTCAATAATTTCCATGGCAAGAATATCCGTTGTATAGCCCTCATTCTTACCATAGGTGTGAATGGTCAGCTTCATGCCGAAGGGAACGCATTTCAGCCGGACCTCTACAGTGTTATCATGGTAAATAACCATTTTATCAAGTATCTCACGATATAGGCTTTCATTCGTTTCATCAAAGGACATAATCTCATCCAATGCAGTGATATACTGTTCAAATACATCAATCTTCTTTGTCTGTGCCGTATCCTTACGCTGTGAGTGAGACAGCAGTTCGGAAAGCTCTGCAAGCTGTTTGTCATACCATTTGGTCTGTTCCTGTAAATCAGCCTTAGAAATCAATCCATCCAGCATCAAATCAATGGCTTTGCGCTTCTTGGCATTCAGATTTTCCATCTTTTCTACGATGCGCTTTGTATCAGGCCCCTCGTCTGTAATGCCTTTAATCGCCTTGATTTCCTGCAGGATTTCCTTCTTTAATTCCTTTTGGTTGGTCTGCAGCCGACAGATACAGTAATGCACACAGGTAAGCAGTGCACGCTCATTGATAGAACCATTATCACAGCCGACGGTCTCACCGTCCCCTGATACCTTACAGGTTCCGTGATTTGCCGCCGCATAGCAGCGCCAGGCCTTGTACGTAGTACCGTTTTTCAGCTTCCTGGTACGGCTGACATAACGCTGACCGCATATTCCGCAATAGAGTTTACCGCTGCACCAATAACGGTTGCTGTGCTTCGATTTCATTTCTTCCGCAGGTGCGCGCCGGAGCAGCTCCTCCTGTGTCCGGTTCCACAAATCCCTGTCAATGATAGGTTCATGGTGGTCTTTCAAATAAACCATTTCTTCATTCCCCCGATTGTATTTCTTTGCATGTGTCAGATAATTTGGCGTATAGGTTTTCTTCTGACACAGGTCACCCACATATTTCTCGTTTCGCAAAGCCCTGAGAATAACAGTAGCGGACCAACGCCTGACTCGCTTGGGGCGGAATCCTTCCTTGGTCAGTTCCCGTGCAATGACATGAGTACCTTTTCCTTCGTTGGTGTATTTGTGGAAAATCGCGCGGACGATAGGAACTTCCTCCTCGTTCAGTACAAGCCTGCCATTGCGGACAGTATAACCAATCAGATCCCTGCCAAAGACAATGCCTTGCTCCATCCGGCGTTTCTGCCCCCATTTCACACGCTCCGAAGTCTTACGACTTTCTTCCTGTGCGATACTTGCCATAATGGTCAGACGGAGCTCTCCATCCGAATCCCTGGTGTCAATGTTATCAATGGTAAAAATCACACCCACACCGTTATCTTTCAGCTTTCTGGTATAGGACAGGGTATCTACGGTATTTCTTGCAAACCGGCATACTTCCTTGGTGAGAATAAGGTCGATTTCACCGCTCATTGTATCCTCAATCATTGCATTAAATCCGGCACGCTTCTTGGTTTGCGTACCGCTGATGCCCTCATCATAATACACATCAATTAATACCCAGTCCTCATGGCGGGTAATATAATCCGCGAAGTATTTACGCTGGCTGATCAGGGAATTGGCCTGGTCATCCTTATCGGTGGAAACTCTGCAATATGCGGCAACTCTAAGTTTGCTTTTTGTATTCACTGTGTCCTCCTTTTGGCACATCACCGCCTTCAGTATGAAAATATGGATGATGATGTGCAGGTTAAAATCTAAGAATTGCGTTCCAACAGGCTGTTTAGTTGCGCATCTGACAAAAAATCCCGTTTATGCAATTCTTTATAGATTCCGCATTTCAGCATTTTCTTTAATTCCTTTTGTTGTATCGCATCCAGTGTTATATGCATCGGTTTCTCCTTTTCTGTAAGTTCGTATTGATCTGTTTCCGGCACCATTTACTCCTGAATAACCTGATTATTAGAATGTATGAATGATTTTCCAAAATAATCCTTTCAATTCAGCCGTGTCTCATGGACTGCCTGGCAAAATATCCTATCACAGAAGCTGATAGGGCAATTATTGTTACTTCTATGCTATCTGGTTTCGGTGCCCCAATTTTTAAGCATATGTTGGATCGGATGTCGAGTGGTTCTGATTGAAAAATGGCGAAAACATGGTATAATTTAATAAAAATATTTGGCGGGGTGCGTATATGAAGAAATTAGTAGTATTGAGTGCAGCTTGTGGAGTTGGAAAATCTACAATAAAAGACGAATTAAACAAATGTACGACATTAGAAAACTGGGTTTGCATAGATACAGACGAAGTCGGCATTAATTGGTGGGATTATGAAGGGACAGAGAATGAGTCTAAGTTTAGTGATGATTGTCTGGCAGAGGCTGTAAAGATGTCAAATCATAAAAATTTACTCTTTGTGACGTGTATGAATCCATATGATTTCTATGGAGTGGTTAATATTCCACAGAATATTACGTCAACTTTCTTTGTTGGTATGACTTGTTCCGATGAGGAAATTATAAGAAGATTGAAGGCAAGACCTGAGGAAAGAATGTGTGGAAGTGACGAATTTATTGCCGGACAGATTCAATATAATGCATGGTTTAAAAAGAATGCAGGTAAATTTCAATTCTTCATAGATAATACGGATAAATCTGTTGATGAAACGGCAGAAGCGATCATGTCATTTGTAAAAAGTATTGAGTGATAAGCCTTTTTGGCATACGGTATTCGCATGAAAAATATTTTCCGCACTTTGAAGTTGCGCAATTGAAAAAAATAGCACATATAGATTGGTTGCAGCTTGTCGAAGGGAATACTATACTGAAAGTGCAGCGCGGCGCGAGAAAATAAAAGGAGAATATTTTATGAGTTTTGGAAAAAATTTGCAGTTTTTAAGACATTTGAAAGGGAATATGACACAAGAGGATTTGGCAGAAAAAATGAATATCAGTCGCCAGACCGTATCAAAGTGGGAGCTGGATGCAGCGCAGCCTGAAATGGACAAGGCGATAGAACTTTGCAGGCTTTTCAATTGCTCGCTGGACAACTTGTTCCGCGATGACATGGCCGCTTGTGATGAAGCGTATTCAAATTTGCGTGTCGAAACTGTCCCCGCTTTCCGCTACGTAAAACATGCCGTTATAAGCTCCAATCCCGAGGGAGACGCTATCGACAGAGTATTTTCCATTGCCCGTGGCTGTGGCGTGGATAACCCTCGTGTCATTGGTTGGGATTTTCCTCATGTGTCACAGGAACAGATCAATGTTTTCAATATGCATGGCTACGAAGCGGCATGGATACTGCCCGATGGAATCATTCCTCCCAACATGGAAATATATGAGCAGGCGGATCACAGATATGCGGCGGTACATATTGGAGCGCCCTTCGGGAACCCCTTTGTGACCATTCCCAACGCCTATAAGACGCTTATGGAGTATATGCGTGTGAACGCTCTGGAACACACGGAAAAGGATGTTATCCCTTGCTTTGAAACCGATGGGGATAGTATGGATATTTATATTGCTTGTAAGTAGCTCATTTCATTTGTGTGACTGATAATTTCTGGCTGGAATGGGATGCCAAAGAATGTTAAAACATATACTATTGTTCTAAAACATTACAATATAATTCAGAGCTTGGCAGGCGTCGTAAATGCTTGTATTTCATGGTGTTTCCAGATGTGCAATATCGATTCCAATATCGGTACAGAGGAGTTAGCTCATTTTGAAATGATCTGTGCGATTGTCTATCAGTTGACAAGGAACCTTACACCAGAGGAAATCAAAGAATCGGGCTTTGACAAGTACTATGTAGATCACACACTGGCTCTCTGGCCGCAGGCGGCGGGCGGAATTCCGTTCAATGCCTGTGAATTCCAGTCAAAAGGCGACGTGATTACGGACTTGACGGAGGATATGGCGGCAGATGCTACATGTTAGCAAACACAACAAAATAAGGAAAGAAAGATAAAGGAACCAATATCTCAAAGAACCGGTAAACTGGTTCTTTTTTTTGCGGTTAAAAAAGGGCTGCCTTTTTAGATATAGAAACTATTAACACGTTGTATCATTAATTTTTAGGAGGAAAGAGTGAAAAAAAATGGATTTTTGGGCGCACTTGTATAAGGGTTCATAAAACCCTGTTTTTCAGATATGGAATGCAGAACAATTGTTAGTTATCGTTGCGTTTTACTAACTTGGAACTGTCGTAGCCAAGGGCTTCAAGATAAGAAAAAATATTGCTCTCATTTAGCACAACTCGCTCCACATGATTCTGAGGGTCCATCAATTCCTCATAATCCGTCGGGGTGAAAGCTTTCCTCTCGGAAACCATGTGATAAATACAGACCATCATCATCCTTGCAATGGCAATGATTGCTTTCTTGTGTCCGCGGCGCTTTTTGATACGCCCATATTTGATAGCAAAGTGAGGTTGTTTCCTGCTCTTGATTGCGGCAAGGGCACACTGTACCATCATTGGTTTGAGGTAATCACCTGCTTTTGCAATCCTGACCGATTTCTTCTTGCCGGCAGATTCATTGTTTGCAGGGGCAAGACCGCACCAGGAGCAAAGGTGTTTGGCATCATCAAAAATATCCATGTCAACGCCTGTTTCTGCAAGAACAATGGTGGAGCTTAATTCGGTCATGCCAGGCATGGTGCTGACAAATTCAACGAACTCATAATAAGGTTTTATACGGACGTAAAGTTTAACTTCTGTATGGGTAATCATGTCATCAAGGTAATCCAGATGGGCACGGGCAAGTTCCAGCTTTTTCGCCTGATCCGTTTCAATGTTATAACCTTTAATGGCTTCGATGATTTCATCGGATTTGACTTTTGCTCCTTTCTTTATCAGTTTGCGGACAGCTTTCTCGTCAATGGAACCGGCGGTATGCTCCAGCAGATAAGACATGATTTCGGTTGCTGTC
>CAMWXE010000120.1 GCA_947178145.1 uncultured Lachnospiraceae bacterium
TTCCGCTTTTATAATCATAAACCATAAAAGAATCATCAGCGGCATTAAAAAATTTCCATCTGTGCGGTTGGAACCTCAATTATTAATTCATATTTATCGAATTTCACAATTTTCGTTTGTTTAATGCTTTGTTTTATCCAAAATCTTATGAATATATTGAATAAATATGTGTATTTGTTCATTAAAAGGGGGCATTCTGAATAAATATATTCTTTCGGTTTTAAGGTAAAAATCGAAAATTACCCCTTTTCAAATTCTCTTGCTTTATCAAAGAATGTACTTGCTGCCAAGTTACAGGTTCTTGCTGCCTGTTTCAAGGTCAGTTTCTTATCTCTCCATTGTTTATGTACCTCGTAAAAGTTGTCAGGTAATGGAACTGGTGGTCTGCCAAACTTAACTCCCCTTGCTTTAGCGGCAGCAATCCCCTCTGCCTGTCTCTGTTTGATATTGATGCGTTCGTTTTCCGCAACATAACTCAACAGCGCAAGCACTATGTCGCTGATAAATGTACCTAAAAGGTTCTTATCCCGTCTGGTATCAAGGATTGGCATATCAATCACAACTATATCCGCACTCTTTTCTTTTGTAATAATCCGCCACTGTTCGTTTAAATCTGCATAATTCCTACCCAAGCGGTCAATAGACTTCACAAACAGGACAGAATTGTTATCCAATTTGCGCAATAATCGTTTATACTGTGGTCTGTTAAAGTCCTTTCCCGATTGTTTGTCCATATAAATCTGCTTTTCCGGCACCCCCATTTCTTTCAGTGCAATCAACTGTCTGTCCTCGTTCTGCTCCCTGCTGCTGCATCTCATATACCCATAAAACTTCCGCCCTTCCATGTCATACCTCCATAATATGGCTTTTTAACACCCGTACAGCAAAATCATATATCTCTATTTCCATACGAATACTGTTGATGAAAACGAAATAGTCCTTCTCTGCCATCTCCTCTGACAGCCGCATTGCCAACCGATAAAACAATGCCTTTACTTCTGCATCCGGCGTTAAAGCCGCTACCAAACATAACCTTTTTATAGTATTCTGGTAATTTCCACACCCAAAAACGACTAATATTCTTTTTTCTTCAATTGTTGTTCTCATATGCCCTCCTCATGCAAGAATGTAAAGCTTATTCGGTCTGCCGCGTCCCTGCCTTTTTTTTCTAAAAGTCCTGCCTGCTCCAATTCCAGTAAAGCCCTTTTTACAGTAGCGTCGCTCTTGGATAATACAGCCATCTGTTCACTTATTGGAAATCTTGTATAAAGATATCCTTTATCATCCTCTTCTTTTTCATTGACTGTTTTATCCAGCAGCCGGACATAAAGCAATTTTGCGGTACTGCTGATTTTCATGTCTGCCAAAAATCTTGGATATGGCATACTCGGCGGCATCTCTGTATCTGCCGTAAGATAATTACGCTCCATTCATTTTCTCCTTAATCTTATTTTTATTCTGCCGTTCTCCCCCGACCAATATGGTCATTACTACCTTCCTGACAGGCACCCCTTTTCGGCGCTGTGTCGTTTTCTGCTCTTGGCAGGCTCGCATTTTACGCCCGCCAGCAATAGCTGGTTATATGCCAGCCATTCCTTTTCGGCGGACTTATCTTCGCCTGCTTCCCCGAAACAGTAACAGTAATATGGACGGTCATTCAGTTTTCTTTTCCTCATGGAATGTGTTTATTATGGCACGTTATTGACCTGTCTCCCGTATATCCGTAAATCAGGAAAAACTCCAAAAAAAGAAAAAATTCCGCGATTACGGAAATCTTGTAGTATACTGGATTCAGAAAACCACTATTCGCAGTATTCACTTATTTTAAGGGAGAACTTATGAAAACGAAACTAACAATACAGGAAAAACTAAAAGATTTAAGGGTAGAACGCAGTCTTACCCTTGAACAGCTCGCAGCGGAAACGAAATTTCCAAAACTGCACTTAATTCCTATGAAACAGATGAGCTGAAAGACATTCCCCATACTGTCATTGTACAACTGGCAGAATACTATGGTGTTTCCACTGATTATCTGCTCGGACTGACTGAAAACATAAAATACCACAGCATCGGGATTCAAGAACTTAAAATTGATGATGCTATGGCAGAACTTTTGCAATCCGGTCACATCAATAACCGCTTGCTCTGTGAACTTGCCACGCATCCGGAATTTTCAAAGCTAATGACTGATTTGGAAATCTATGTTGACGGACTTATCAACCTTCAGATACAGACCATCAATTCTGCACTAGACGCTGTAAGGCAGCGGCTGTCTGAACAGTTTCATCCGGACAATGGTGATTATTACATGAAGCTGTTAGATGCTTCCCATATAGAAGATGATGATTATTTATGACTTTTCCACAAGGGACGGAAAAAATAGAAATGACTGTCTTTCCTCTTGAAAACAGAAAAAGCAGTGGACTGTTTTTCAATAAAACTTTGTTCACTGCTTTAATGATTTTATTCAGTCAGCGGATTATGCCAGTACAGGTTCTCTTTTCTCAATGACAGCCTCTACTTCATCAATTGTCTTTTCCACACATTCTGCTATCTGTTCTAATGTATAGCCTTTCATGTGCATATTCAAAATAATTTTTTCTTCTCTTTCTGCTCCGCCTCTTTCTCTAATTCCCTGCGAAAGATTACACATGGCACTCACATCCTTTCTTATTCTATCATCTAACGGAATACTGTACTCTTTCTCCATGATTCCTAATTTTTCATCAACAGACAACTCTATTGACAACAGTGTACTCAACAGACGATGAAGTTCATACTTATCATCATGCTTCGGAAGTTCATTTGATATACCAATCAGGACAATATTCAACAGGTCAAGCCCGCCTTGCCACGGATAAGAACCAACTAAATCATCTTTTGTCAGATGCACATAAGCCATGCTGTTTTCGTCCATGTTCATACATACCCAAATGGAGAAAACACGCTTGATGTCATTATAGTTTGTCTTGACAAAATCACGTTCTTTCTGCGAGGAAACGAGGCGGCTTACATAAAAAACTGCCCTGTTCAGAATATGGTAGCCTGTCGGCTCATCTTTCTGCGCCTCTAAATTCACGATAACCTGTGTGATGCCGTCTTTCATCCGTACATAAAAAATAATGTCAAACCGAATAAGCCCTTCGTTAATCTCCGCATTCTCCGTATTCATCCCGACAATCCTCTGCCCGTCTTTCTCCTTTTCGGTATTTGTCAGCCCCGGCTCTACCGGAACCACGCTGATAAACGGATCTCCCTCAATATAGGATACCACGTCTTTCGGATTCATTCCACGGAATTCATCAACGGTCTTTACCAGAATATGTGCCAAAATGATTTTATTTCCCAACAGACATTTTGCTTTTGCATCATATTGGGCATCTTTGTCCGTTGCAGACACCGCATTTTTTATTTCAGTGTTTATTGATATATCCACAGCCATAACCTCCTTTTTATTCATTTGCAGGAAATGCAAACGCCATTCCCAAAAGGTATATGACCTTAAAATTATTATACCCCGAAATTACTGTTAAATCAATCGAATTTTAGGGCAATATCATGCCTGCATACTATGTGCGTATTATAAATGCACATTATTTCTTTTTAACTGAATTGCGGAATGCCTTGACTTTTCTTGATTTGTTAATGTATCGCCTAGCACGTCCTTCTTCAATCGCTGTCTGTGTTTCCCCGAACGATGCCGCCCAACTGTCGAAATGCCCTAATCCCATACGCTGTAAGGTATTGTATTGGAGATAGCGCATATTTGCATAAAGCTCCGTCATGCTGTTGCTGATCGGCGTGCCTGTTGCAAACGTGATTCCCTTCCCTCCGGTCAGTTCAGAGAGATATTGTCAAGTGTGTTTGTAAAACTTTTGTCACAAAAAGGATAAAAGATGCCTACACCCGTGATGCAAAGTCAACACAGACCACCATATCTACTATATATCATCCCATTTGCGGTACGGCTACGCTGTTTTAGAAAGCAAAGGCGCCTATTGGTATCTTCCAATAGACGCCTCCCTGATAAAATATTCTTTTATACCCCCTCTATTAATCTATTATGCTGTTTGCAAACATTTTCTGACATGTCCCCAAGAATGCCAAACTCGGTTTTGGCCTCCTTTCCTGTGTCGCCCTATCTACCGCAACCATACCAAATGTTTTTTCAAACCCCTCCTGCCACTCAAAATTATCCAGCAAAGACCAATGCAGATATCCCATTATGGAAATCCCAGCATCCTTACACTCTTTTACGCCATTAAGCGCCCGCCTGATATACTCTATTCTTTTGTTGTCATCTTTTGTTGCGATTCCATTTTCAGTAACCAGGATGGGTATAGACAATGACTCTGCCACATGGCGGATCACATGGCCGATGCCTTCCGGGTAGAATTCATATCCCATCTCCGTAACCTCCGCCCCTTCCGGTACTGGAAGCGCTCCTTCCTTACCCACAAGCTTTCTCGTATAATTCTGTACCCCGATAAAATCATCCTTTTGCAGATGCGGCAGGTAATGTGCAAAGTCTTCTTCCCAGAGTTTCTTTGCCTCTTCCTCGCCGCCTGCCTGCGGCTGCAGATCGAAAAGCGAAAGCGTCAGCCCCACTTTCAAATGAGGGCAGAGCTCTTTCATACCATCTCTGGCCGCTTCATGAGCCTGCATGATCAGTGCATCGCCTTTTTCAGACCGCAGTGACAGAAAAGTGTTGACTGCCTGTCCTGCCTCAAGTCCAAATACCGCCGCCTCAGCCGCCTTTTTTGCCTGGATCTCTTTCGGCATTTCAAACTTCATTCCCACCTGTGGGGTAATTCCCATTTTCATCATGACATCCCGTGCAACAGCCGCAATCTGCAATCCCATATTTGCCTCATTGATCGTACAGACATATTCCATCAGGCTGCCTAGTTTGCTTACCACATATCTGCAATAGGACGCAAACGCTTCCACTGTCCTTTCGTCTTCCCAGCCTCCCTGACTGATCAGCCATTTGGGAGAGGAAAAATGGTGCATGGTGACAACAGGCGTAATCCCATTTGCCCTGCAGCATTCCAACACTCTGCGGTAATGTTCTGTTTCTGCATCGTCATATACTCCCGGCTCCGGTTCGATACGCGCCCACTCTATGGAAAAGCGGTATGCGTTCAGCCCTGCTTCCGCCATCAGGCGGATATCCTCCTCATAACGATTATAGTGATCCGCCGCATCCAATGACGGTTCTCTATAACTGGAATTTTCCATCTGCTCCAATGCCCAGCTGTCGCTGTTTCTGTTATTTCCCTCAACCTGATGCGCAGCCGTGGCTGCACCCAATAAAAATATTTTATCCATGTTTACACCTCCATATATTTTTCAATCCCGAACACATTTCCGCACTGCTTTCATGTCTCTGCTCTGCCGCCGCAAAGTCAGATAGCCTGCAGGAATCAACTTATCCGTTGAGCATCCGGATCGTCCCTTCAAGCTGCTCTTTCGTCATCCGCCCGTAACTCACAAGCGCCCCGAGCGGCATCTCAAGCACCATCTGCTGAACCATCTTTTCACTTCCGTCGCCCATGGTTTCCGTATTGGCAGTGCTGCCGGATGCCATCATCTTTTTCACAAATTCCGCTCCTTTCGGATGTTTCATCAACTGTCCTATTGTGGTATTCTCTGTGATCGTAAAGGAAAGCATTGTCGTACCCTCCACAGACACGGAAATGCTCTGACAGATCTCCCGGCTGCTCTTTCCAATCTCTATGACAAATTCACCGCTTTCCATAAACCAGTCCTGGCATCTCGGCTCGTAATAGGCAAAAGCACGCTTGTCAAGCACAAAGGAAACCGTTTTTGTCTCCCCGGCATCCAGACCGATTTTTTCAAATCCCTTCAGTTCCCGGATCGGACGGCGGACTGTGCTTTCCACGTCACGCACATACAGCTGCATGACAGTTTTCCCAAAACAGGAGCCTGTATTTGTAACATCACACTGTACCAACAGCGTATCTGTATCGCACATGCGGCTTTTGTCAATCCGAAGGTTATGATATGCAAAATCGGTATAGCTGAGGCCGAATCCAAAAGGCCAGGCAACCTGCATTTCTTTCTTATCATAATATCGGTAACCTACAAAAACCCCTTCCGCATAAGTGACCACACCGTCCTCGCCCGGGAAATTCAGGAAAGAAGGATTATCCGCCAGTTTCACAGGCCAGGTTTCCGCCAGATGTCCACTGGGATTGACCGTCCCATATAGAACATCTACCGTAGCTGCTCCACTCTGTTCTCCGCCAAGATACATACAGAGAATCCCGGCCACCTGTTCACGCCATTCCAGTTCCACCGGCGCACCGCCATAAAGAACCACCACCGTATTCTTATTGACTTCTGCCACCTTATGGATCAGCTCATTCTGATTCCTGGGCATCTGCATATCCTGACGGTCACAGCCTTCTATCTCAAAGGCATCCGGAAGCCCCGCAAATACAACGGCAATATCAGCATCTGCCGCTACTGCTACAGCCTCATTTACCAAAGCAGGATCCCCTTCTTCCATATGTATGTCATATCCCCTTGCATAAATGACATTCTTATCCCCTGCCGCTTCTAATGCACTGACTGCATGGGGTACATTGATATGGCTGGAACCCGCTCCCTGGTAACGTGGATTTTGTGCGAATTCACCGATAAATGCTATCCTTTTATCACGGCCAAGCGGAAGGACGTTCTCATTCTTGAGCAGCACTGCGCATTCCCCGGATAATTCTCTGGATATTCTGCGGCAGTTTTCACGGTCTATCGTAACATTCTCCTGTTTTTCTTCTGCCGCTTTCAGCACAAATTCCAGAATACGAAGGACAGCCCTGTCCAATTCCGTCTCGGAAAGTGAGCCGTCTTTTACTGCTTTTACCAGTTCTTCTCCGGTTGCATGCGGGCCGCCCGGCATTTCAAGATCAAGTCCTGCGGATATTCCTTTTGCACGATCCTTGACCGCTCCCCAGTCTGTCACCACAAAGCCTTTGTATCCCCATTGACCACGCAGAATATCCGTCAGCAGCGCCTTATTTTCCGCGCAGAACTCGCCGTTTACGGCATTGTAGGCGCACATCACGCCCCTTGTTCCGCCTTTTTTCACAACATTCTCAAATGCGGCCAGATAAATTTCATGTAATGTCCTTTCATCTACGACAGAATCTCCTGTCATGCGTTTCGTTTCCTGATTGTTGCAGGCAAAATGCTTTACACATGCTGCGATACCTTTCTTCTGCAGGCTTTCCACATAGGCGCTTCCAAGCTCCCCCGCAAGATAGGGGTCCTCGGAAAAATATTCAAAATTCCTGCCACAAAGCGGACTTCTCTTTATATTGAGACCCGGCCCTAACAACATGGAGACTGCTTCCGCTTGGCACTCTTCTCCCAGCGCCTCCCCTAGCTTTCTCATGACCTGACGGTCAAAAGAGGATGCAAGGGCGGATGCGGAAGGATAGCATACCGTTTCAATGCTCTTATTGATTCCAAGATGATCCCCCTCTCCCAACTGTTTGCGCAGTCCGTGGGGACCGTCGCACATCATTACGTCCGGCACGTCAAGCCGCTCTATTTCCTTTGTATGCCAATAGTCCCTGCCCGAACAGAAAGCTGCTTTTTCCTCCAGAGTCATTTCTTTTAAAATTGTTTTTGCGTCCATAGCCACTGCTCCTTTTCTATCCAAATTATATCCAATTTTTATTCCTACAAAAGAAGGGCCGGACCATTCTTTCATGCCCCGGTCCTTCTTAGACTGTTACCTGCGCCTCTTCGCCTGCTTTGCTGCTTCCTTTTCCCTTTTTACTTTTAGCTTCGCCTGGTATTTTGCCTCTTCTGTATCAAAATCCAATCCGTCTCTGGCACACTTTTCTTTCAGCTCCCGGATACGGTTTTCTTCTGCAATACGATCCTGCTCCGCCTGCTCTCTGGCTGCAATTTCTTCCTCTGAAAGCCATTCCTTACCCTGTCTGGCCGCTTCTGCCTTATGCCTCTCTACGATATCCTTCTGCATGGCCGGCATTTCTTTTTCAACCCTGTAGAACCAGAAAATGATAATAAGGATGATCATGCCGACTGCAAACAACCCCTGGTATCCAAACACAAAATAATTTTTTACACTATGGGTCTGCTCAACAAAGCTGCCGTCAGCTGCCGGCGGGATATATCCAAAAACGGAGAGACCAAGATTAAACAATCCCTGTGCAAGCCCTGCCGTAACAGTAAAAATGATCGTATAGATTGACATGGAAAATCCATCTGCCCGGAAACCTGCTTTCCATTCCACATGATCCAATGCGTCAGCCAGCATCGCCATTGTGATATAGGTGATCGGCAGCGCACCAAAAGCACGGATCGCCAGCATCCCCAGCACCCATCCCATATTGGTGGGATTTACCATAAATGCAAAACTGCTTACTACCGCCAATGTCATTCCTATGATCATCATGTTCCGTTTTCCAAATTTCTTCACAAGAGGCCACATGATGATGATTCCAAAACCCAAAGGTGCATTGCCAATAGCAGAAACGATGGTCTGCGTCGTACCGTCATTATATGTACCAAGAACCCAGTTGCAATAGTATACAAGACTTGTATTCTGAACGTTCGTGCAAATCTGGATGATGATCAATGCAGCCATCATCATAATCCAGTATTTACTGGACATACATGCACCCAGCTGTTCTTTTAACGTATATGTCTTTACAGCACTGTCCTCAAGCTCCTTATTTTCTTCCGTGATACGTTCTTTTGTAAAATAATATTCCATCAAAACACAGGGAAGCACGATCACGGCAAAAACAGCGATCATCGTTATCCACTTGCTCTGGTCTACCCCGATCCGGGGCAGGATCAGCATCGGGAAGAAAAGAGCGACAAACATACCCGGAATAATGCTGAGCGCCATGTTTGTCAACATCGCCAGTCCATCCCGCTGCTTGGAGTTACGGGTCGAGAGCGGCACCATCATGGAATGGCTCATATAATAAATCGTATAGCCAATAGAGTAATAAAGATTGTAGCTGAAAATAACCCATATAATCTTCACGCTGTCGTCCGCGTTCGGTATCAGAAACAATAAGACGGCGCTTAACGCAATCACAGGTCCTCCCACCAGCAGCCACGGCCTTGCTTTTCCCTGCTTTGACCTTGTCTTTTCAATTACCTGGCCCATAATAATATTGGTGACTGCGTCAACGATCTTTGATATGATCGGAAAGGCCATCAGGAACATACCTCCCCAAAGCCCGCCGATTTTCAAAACATCCGTATAAAATACATTAAGATAGGTTGCCAAAATGCCATTTAACAAAATGACACCTGCAGGTCCTAAAAAATATCCAAGCCAGCGTTCTGAATTCTGGACATTAGCGGACTTAATTTTGCTGTTCCAACCTTTGCCGGAAAGCAGTCCAAAAGAAAATGTTTTCATTCTGATTCCTCCGTTTTCTATAGTCTGTAAACTGATATAGAAATTTTAAAGCAAAAGGGAAAAAACTGTTATAAAAATATTACGTTTATTTACACTATTTTACTCAACTATAAAAAAACAGGTGAAAAACATAAAAAATCTGATTATAATGAAAATGAAAATTCATAAGGAGATTTATACCATGAAACTAAAAGCAGACATAAATTTAGAACTATTTTTTGAACAAGTCCGTAAATGCAGGCACAATGTCTATTTTCAGTCCGAAGAAGATGATCGGTTAAATCTGAACTCCGCCCTTTGTTTTTATGTTTTTACAGCAGCTTTTTTGGGCAAAGGTCCAAAACTTCAGGGAAATATTATCTGCGAGACAAAAGACGACGAGATGCTTTTAAAAGACTTTTTACAGGTGTGAGTAAAAAGATTGAGAGAAAGGCATGGTATTCATATGGATTTGGAATCAAAGTTAAACGTATTTCAGGAATTTCTGGACTGTGCCGAAGTAAGGCTGTGGCACTTTAACGGGGAAATGAGACTGTTATCGGGACAGGATGACGGCAGTATATTTGAAACCCTGTTCCGCATAGGCGGAGGCAAGCAGCTGATTCATGAATACAGCATGAAAAATGATCTTCCTGGTTTTTGTTCAGATGCTGCCTCCTTATTATGGCTTGCCATACCGCAGCATATAGAGACAATCCTTACGGATGTTTATGTAATCGGCCCAGTGTTCGGCTCTGTGACTTATGAACAGACTTTGCTGGATTCCCTGCGGAAACTACAGTTTTCTGATAATCTTGTTCGCGAAGCAAGTGCCATATTGGAAAAAATCCCCACCGTTCAGCACACCCTGCTCGTTCAGTATGGGGTCATGCTCTACCGCTGCCTTACTGATGTAAAACTGGATCCGGCAGATTTGCAGTTGATAACAAACAGCGTACCTAAACGGAATGCATCATCTGCAATGGATGAGGAATTTATTTCCCGTGACGGAACATATGCTTTAGAACAACAGTTGTTTCAGGCAGTCGAAAACGGAAACATCCATTATCAGCATCCACAGGAAATTTTTTCAAAAAAAGCTGGTGTTCTTTGTCTGGGTAACCCTTTGCGACACGCAAAAAATCAGCTTGTTGCCTGTCTGACCCTGATCACCCGAGCAGCAATACGCGGAGGGATGCCTGAAGAAATGGCCTATTCTTTATCTGACTGGTACATCCAGATGTCAGAAGCAACAAATGATATTGCTGAAGTATATCAATACTCACAGGAGGCTTTCAAGGATTTTACGAAACGGGTTCATAAGCTCAAACTTTCCAGCGGACGCTCGAAAGAAATACAGGAATGTATGAGTTATATCGAACTCCATTTCCAGCAATGTCTTACATTGGAAACCCTTGCAAAATCACTTGGATATAGCAAAAATTATTTATCGTCAAAATTCACTCGTGAAGTCGGAATGTCCCTCAGTGATTATATCACACACATTAAGATAGAGCATTCCAAGATTTGGCTGAAAAACACAAATAAATCAATACAAGAGATCAGCGATGAACTGGGATACAATTCCATCAGTTATTTTTCTGCTCTTTTCAGAAAACAGACAGGCTTTACGCCAACTGCATATAGAAATCGTATTGAATAAAAAGGTATCGAACCCCATAGCAGAAGTTTACCCACCCCGAATGTAAAAAACGCCTTAAAAACACAAAGAAAATAATGTAACTTTCAGACCTATGCATTTTGCGACGCAGTTTCTATAAGGCAAGAAGATGCCGTATTTATGGGCTTTGTAAGTTTTCCGCAACTTTATCTACCGGAAACTAAAGCACCTCTGGATACCAGACTGATCATACCTGAACTTATTTAATAAACACAGACGTTATCGGGCAGATGCAGGATGCCATCTGCCCCATCCTTTGCTATCTCGTCCCTTTATCTTGCTGCCTTGCCTGATGTCCCCTGCCCGCTTCTCTTTCTTTCACCATCTGCTCTTTCTGCCTGAGCCGTTCTCTAATACTCTTGGGAACCATCACCTTATCTCCGTAGATTTTCTCCCACTCTGCACAATCCGCCTTATAATCAAGATGTCGCCGCCTCCTTCTGGTGTGGATTTACAGGAAGTGGTATCTTCTTCCGTCCCGGCTGGTCTAACAGTTCGCCTTTTGCATGGATATGGCTAACCGCCGCCCTGACAATCTCCCCATACAGTTCCGGCTTGTTACCATTCTGCTCCACGGATTCCTTTACCCTGTCCGTGATTTCCGTCTTTTTAAGTTCCACAAGCTCCGCATCGGATACGCCGCTTACGATCGCACGGTCAACCGCCCTGTTCCATTCCATCCGGATTTCATTGTCTGCTTTTATCTCCTCCGCTTTCGGATTATTTTTGCCAACTTTTTTTGTCGCAAGATACGGACCGTTTTTGTCAAATATGCTGAGCCTGTCTTTATCATCAAGCACCATCTGAAGTTTCACATAGTTATAGATACCAACCAATAACTCACGCTTACCAAAATACCTGCCATAAGTAAGAAACTAATAAATACAACAATTATGGAGGTACACGACAATGAAAGAATTAGAGCCAAGAATTACAGAGAATGGAATTGATTATGTATTGATTGGGTATTATTACTACCCTGACTTGGAACTGCCAAAGGACGAAGAACCGCATTATGGCAAATTTGGCAGTATGAGATCGGATTATATAAAAGAATATTAAAAATGTTTATATAGTTCTCTTCGCATGGAAGGCAGACTTATACACCATTTAAATGGAATAGACGATACTGCTAATGAACAGATGGAAATGTTAGTAAGACAGATGATGCAGTGTCAAGGGATTACAGAGGATATGAAATCTGAGGATTGGATTGGCTGGCTTGGTGTTGTAAATAATATTCATAGTATAGTGCATCAGAAGAAATAATATGTAACGAATTGATATATCAATAATTATTTTTGTGGGCAGATTTAGGTAGTCTGTCCACAATTTTATGTCAAAAATAAAGAAATAAGAAATGCTGATTATATATCATGTTAAATTTTTGCTCGCGTCCATGTACACGCTTTTTGTTACCTAAAATTTGGGCTTTGACAATACAAAATTCTATTCAAACTACTCAGAAATTCGTGAAAAGTGAGTATAAACGTAAACGGTAAAAAGTACGTACCGTGCGCAATAGAAGAAATTTGTATATAATGG
>CAMWXE010000121.1 GCA_947178145.1 uncultured Lachnospiraceae bacterium
CGATATCATAGGCTGCGCTCCTTTTATAGACGCCGATTATTTGCCGCTTACAAAAATACATTTGGAATCTTTTTTAGTTTGTAGTAATTCTTATTAGAAAATAGTCAGATTATCCATCCCCAGAGGCCGACACATGGGATTGGTAATTTTCTGTTACAGGTTATGGTCATAATTCAGGACATGTATAAGATAAAATTGTTTTCCTGACATTGCGGGATATTGAATAAGAGAATCCGCAAAATCAAGAAATATGAAAGCATTAAGTAAATTGTTACTTTTCACACCCACGCCAGAGTAGTGGGAATCATGCGCCAAAATGCGAAAAGCTTTAGCCTTTTGCACTTTAGCATTTTGTGTGCAAAATCTGTTATAATTCACACTTCAATAACTTGCAAATTGACAAAAACTGGCATAGGCGTGAATTGTAACAGTAAATTAAATACTGGCTTGGGCAGAATCGGTGCTAATCTTGATAATTTTCATGTTATATGGTAGATTAAATATATAAAAGAGTTTATGTATTTTACCTGCATTTTGATTGTGAGGAGGTGTTCATTTTGTCAGCATTGCAGAATCAAGTAGTTCAATCATTAGATGGTTTGTCAGATGACACTCTCGAGTTTATACTGGACATGATACAGCGTTTTGTGAAACCGGCGGAAAATCAGTCTGCGGGAACTGTAATACCAAAGAAGGGACGTAAGTTAGGTATTTTAAAGGGACAAACACTTATTGCAGATGGATATGATCTGGATAAGTGTAATGATGAAATTGCAGAAATGTTTGGAGTGGATAAATGAAATTCTTGATAGATACGCATATAGCTATTTGTTAATCATACAGATCATTTTTTTAATTTCAAAAGCTCATAGTGAAAAATTTCACTGGCAGACTGCATAATAGGGTAACTATGATTCGTAGTATACCCTATTTTTAATGACTTAGACCTTCATATCTGAAAATATTTTTGCTGCTTATCGCAGCCGGTTATTTTTTTGATTCACGTATAATCATCAATCTATATTAATAGAAGGTATTCAAAATTTACCAGGGAGGAAGAAATGACAAAAGAATATATACTTCAATACATCAGGGATTTAAAATCAGTACTTGATTATCACGTTATGAACAGAATCCCTATCGGGGATGCTGTTGATCCGGATCTGCAGACAGTATGTGACAAGCTGGTGCAGGCTGGAATTATTCTTGAACCGCAGTTCATGAACGAAATATACAAATTCATTATCTATCTTGAAAGTGTAAAAGCTACAACAGACAACAGTGATTCTTTTATCCAACTGATCAATCCCAGATACATTGAGGCGAAAAAACAGTTTCAGGATATCTACCTGGAATTCTTCGTCAAAATGATGCTGATGAACACGAACCGGATTATCACGGAGTACGAAACCGCGTAGGAGAGTCTAAAATTAAATATCACAAAGTATGAGCATAAAAGCAGGAACTTATTTTGCAGAGTTTCCTGTTTTTTTAATGCACAGGGGTGTGTAGGGAATTTAGCAGCGTTGCTGCACGCACCCCGCGCGAAGGGCAGGGAAAATCTCCCCTACTCGATTGTAAAATAAATACAGAACAGGAGAAAAATTATATGAAAAATGAAGTTAAAAAACCCCGCATCTCTGAGGAGATTGACAGAAAATTTGACCTGATCAAAAAGAACATTGATTTTTGTCAGACAAACGGTATCCCCGAAGCACTTGAAACAGGCGGAAAATATTTTAAGAGTTTTTCGGAGCTCATTTCTGGAGCTGTTTCTATGGAACTGGAGCAGCTTGGGACAGCACTCAGAAAAATGTTTCCGTTTCTGCCCAATACAAAGGAAGGCGAAAGGCTGGCACGGATCATCCAGGCTACAATTGATAACAGCCATGACCGTTTTGCCGAGATCACAAGGAATGCTGATGAAGATGCCCTGAAAACGGAATTTACGAAAGCAGCCAAAGAATACGCTGACAAATATGTGGAATGCATACTGACAGATAAAGCAGTGTGATCTACAGGTCGGCATAACACCAGACAATAATATATGAAGTGGAGGAAATATATGTTTTCAGATTACAAAACCCAGATAGACAAAATTCTGGAGAACACAGAAAAAGAAGAAGCCCATAACTCACCGGACAAAATCGCAGCAGTTGCCATGTATAAGATTATGACCGGAGCCATCAGTAAGTTCATCGAGAAGGAAAGCTGCAGCAACCCGGAATTTGATGCAGCCTTATCACTTGAATGGAAGAGTGCGGGACGTATGCTGAAGTACATATGGTCAAAAGCTGAAAAAATGGCTTTAAGACATGGCCGGACAGCATCCTGCTGTTTAACGGAAGAAGTCGTGTATGCATGGGTGCATGAATACTATTTTCTTGATGACAGGGAGGCAGTAATGGAAGAAAGAGCGAAACGGGCAGAAGCAGAACAAAAACAAAAGGAAGCAGAAGCAAAAGAAGCCCAATACCGCAAAAATGCACTTGACATCCTGAGTAAGCAGAGCGGATGGGCGGACCTGCCTGATGAGGAGAAAAAGAAGAAACTAACATCCAAAATCAAATCACTCAAAAAAAGGGACTCCAATAAATCTACAAAATCAACTGCAAAGACTACTGCCTCCCATAGCGGGTCTGGTAAAGACAGTGCTGTTTCTATGGCAGTTTGTGAAAAAACGGACTCAGTGTCAGGTGAATCGCAGAGTAACCGTTCTGATTCAGTCACTACTGGAAACTCTGTTGAACTGGAGATGGAATTTGCGGATACCCTTGATGGCCAGATGAATCTTTTTAATCTAATATAAGGTGGTGAATAATATGTTAACAAATAAGGAAATACGGGCGCTTCCCAGGCCCAGGATCACGCGGGAGGCAAAAATGCTCGCACTACAGAATGCGGACCACAATGTTTTTGTTGTCACTTCGGGAAAGGTAAAAAGCAATATAGTAATCAATGTTTTCGCTAAAGATACGGACGGGAATGTGTTGTTGTTTTACAGATACTTTATAAAACAGCATAACGCCCGCCTGTATAATGTACAGTCCAATAAGATTACCGACGGGTATCTGACAAACATTTTACAATACAAAGACACAATAACAGCAACTGAAAAAGAAGCAGGAAAATTGAAGAAGTATATCAGTCCTGACAGCGAGAGTCGTTCGGTACACTATATGATCGAAAGATACGACAGCTGGCGTTCTGAAATACGCTGCCAGCTCCGTAAGGACAAAAAGTGTGCCGAAATAGACAATATCATGCATAGGGTAAGGAAAGTTCCAAAATCATTTGAAAAGACTGTCAGAAAAACAATGTCACATTCACATTACATTTTTTATGACAGAAAAAATAATCTTGGAACATGCTCGTGCTGCGGATCGGAGATGCAGCTGTCAGATCTGCCAAAATTCAAGGATAAAGAGACTGGTAAATGTCCCAGATGCAGCGAAAAAATCAGGTACAGGTCAGAGTTGAAACGGCAGCGCTACAATACCTATGATGAGGGAATGGCAGTACTGGTACAAAAGTATGCATACCATGTCCTGATTGCAAGGTATTTTCACATAACATATGATTATAACAATTCTCAGATTCCAAAAGTCACTGTGCAGGAAGTGATCAGGACAATCATTGATTTTGACAAGCATAGTGTCCGTGATTACGAATGGTACTATTATAATAAAGCAATACGCTGGTGCCTTCCACAGAGCAGCATGTTTAATCCGGAAGGATTCCATCATTTCTTTTTAAAGGGTAAACTACATAAGGACGGATTGACAAAAGAAATGCGTGCTTCTGGTATGAACACGTATTTACAAGGATGGGAACAGATCAATCAGTTTATGAAAACCGATTCTGCAAAATCCTGCTATATACATATAAAATATCTTGAACATCTCGCAATAAATCCAGTTCTCGAACCAATAACCAAATACGGCTTTTATAACCTCGTATCCGATTATATGGGCAGGGAAAGATATCACATAACCTCCCAGCTTGATAAGAATGAACAGTCAATTATAAAAATACTCAGGCTGAAAAACCGTGTGCAGCTTCGTGAAGCCCGTGATTTAAACATTAACAGCAGCGAACTGGATATCGTTCAAACGTACAATAAAACGACAGACATAAACCGTTCCGTCAGTGAAATACTCAGGATTGCAGAAGAATACAGCGGGAGAGAAGAGTGTGCGTTTGCTTTGTCAGACAGCAGACTACGGAAACTTTCAAAATATCTTGACAGCCTGAGCCCTAAAAAATCAGAAAGAAACAACTATATTCCTGATTATTTTGATTATCTGCGCAACTGTGAAACCCTCAACTATGATATGACCTCTGATGTCGTATTATATCCCAAAAACTTCAAGAAAGCGCATGATAAGGCTGCAGTAAACGTACAAAGTAAAAAACTCGAGAAAGAATGTAACATGATTGCGGAGCTGCTGCCGGATATGCATGATAAGTATGATTTCAGTAATGACGCTCTTCTGATCAAAGCTCCTGATTCGGGACAGGATATTATCTATGAAGGACAAGCCCTTCATCACTGCGTCGGCAGTTATGTCCCGCAGGTTGCAGAAGGAAGGACAGTGATACTGTTTATCCGCAGAAAAAAAGCACCGGATAAACCTTATGTAACAGTAGAGGTCAAAAATGACAAAATTGTACAGGTAAGAGGATTCAGCAACAAAACACCGGAATCTGACGTCACTGATTTTGTTGAACAGTTTAAGCGGGCAAAACGCATAGCATAAGGAATAAATCTTACATCTTGTACGATCAAATAGTAATGATAAAGGAGAACTCCATGAAAGCAATAAAAATAGGAACAAAGGTTGAAATTTATAATGATACAGTAACAACTTACAATGAACTGCCTGCCAGACCATACATTGTGAGGTTTGAAAAAATGACAGGGTTCTATCTGGATGAGTATCCAAATATCCAGGTAAATGAAGATAAAATCTATGGGGATCGTATGAAAAAGGTCCAAAAAGTCCTGCATTCATATGAAAAGTTGGATCGAAATTTAGGGGTGATTCTGAGTGGGTACAAAGGGATTGGAAAATCAATGTTTGCCAGGCTTCTTTCAGAGGAAGCAGTAAAGAGTGGCATACCAATCATTGTGGTTGACCAGTATATTCCGGGAATCGCATCTTACATAGAGACGATCGACCAGAATGTAATGGTGTTATTCGACGAGTTTGACAAGACATTTGGCGATGTCAAACCAGCAGAGGGAGAAGTTGAACCGCAGGCGGCGCTGCTTAGCCTGTTTGACGGGATGGCGCAGGGAAAGAAATTGTTTGTTATTACCTGTAATGATGTCCGGAAACTGAATGATTTTATAGTAAACCGTCCAGGACGCTTTCATTATCATTTCCGTTTCGATTATCCATCAGCAGATGAGATCAGGACATATCTGTGTGATAAACTGGAAACCGTGCATTATAACGAGATTGATTCCTTTATTTCATTTTCAAGAAAAGTCGATCTCAATTATGACTGTCTCAGGGCTATTGCATTTGAGATAAACAATGGCGAGAGTTTTCATGATGCGATTGAGGACTTAAATATTATTAATCTGGCTCAGGAACGATACAATCTTACGATACACTTTAAAAACGGTGCACCCATGTATATCAATAACCGGAATATGGATTTCTTCCAGGATGAGGAGATCAGTGTCTGTTTTGCAAACGATAATTACAATGAAGTTCTTATGGTAGGATTCTGGATAGCAGACAGCGTGTATGATATTAAAAATAACTGTTCCGTGATTGACGGAGAAAAGCTAAAAATCACATACGATGAGGAATATGACGAAGATGAAGTCAGGAGGGTTAAGCAATTAGTGGCAGATCATCTGGAGATCCGGAAAGTGCGGGAGAAGAGTTTACATTATGCAGTATAAATCAAACGATTATTCCTGTAAAACCATCCTGATATCAGGAAGTTCATTTAAACCAGAGTTTTTAAGAGAGGAAAGATGAAAAATGGGTATGTATCATAAAAACCGACTGGCAGGTATCAGATTTAAGCGGTCTGTAAAAAGATGTACATCAAGGGGGATGCGGCGTGCAATCAAAAAAAGCTGTGACATGAACCAATGTGACAGATATACACTGACAAGGAAAAGTCATAATCTTTACGGTATCAATAGCTGGAAATTTAGTTAAAATGATGCAGACAGTGATATCAAAATACAATAAACAAAAGCGGTGCCTATTAAAAAGTAAACCGGTGCCGCTTTTAATGAATGGGAGGGATACAGCTATGAACAAAGCAAATGCAGTCTATGAACAAAAGCAGCTCATAGCAGATTTTATCGGCTGTGAATGTTTTGAATTCAATGAAGATATGAAATTATCAGATTATGATGAATCAATAGAATTGATTAACTGTATGATTGAGTATTACATTGATATAGGGAACAAGAAAGAAGTCGCTGAGTGGAGACGTATGCTTCAGCAGACGAAAATTGAAAAAAGACGTGCCAAAGAGATGATTGATCATAAAAACAGAATGGAGGCTGCATCAGTATAAAACTTATCACGATAGAGAGTTGTGACTGATGTAAATGCCAAAACACTTGGGGAAAGCTGGCTTTCTAATCGAAGTCGAGAGGCAGAGGATTATGCTGCAGCATAGTTCTGTTGAAATATATCTGTAGTTGGAGTGGCGGAAAAGATTCAACTGCATCGATCATCTTGGCACATGAAAATAATGAACCGCTGGACATCATACTGTTTGCGGAAGTCATGTATGACCATAAACGGGGATTAAGCGGAGAGAATCCAAGACATATAGCATTTATCAAAGATACAGCGAAACCCCTGTTTGAATCATGGGGATATCAGGTTGTAATACTAAGATCCCCTAAAGATTATCTGGGTTTTTTCAACCATGTCATTCAAAACCCCACAAAACATAAAGAACACAGGGGATTACGTTTTGGATTTCCGCATACTAGATCATGCGGCATCAAACGGGACTGCAAGGAAAAGGCAATAAATGATTACCTGTCAACCATAGATGACCAGATTGTCCAATACATCGGAATCTGCCCGGAAGAAAGGAAAAGACTTGACAGCCTGCATAAACAGGATAACGCAGTATCATTGCTTGAAAAATATGGATATTCACAGCAAATGGCAATGGAAAAATGCAGCGAATACGGTCTGCTCAGCCCATGCTATGAGTTATCAAAACGGGGAGGATGCTGGTTTTGTCCCAATGCGAAATTAGCCGAGCATAAAGAGATAAAAACAATATATCCTGAAATCCGGAAGGAATTTGTTTCTCTGGAAAGAGAACCAAATATAGCAAACGCAATATGGAATATTTATGGAAAATTCACTTTAGGCGAGATTAATGAACAACTGGAAAAAGCGGATAACAGGCTGCACTGCAGCACCAAACAAGAAGGTGTGTGAATCACCTTTATTATTATTTATGCCGCTATCCAAATGCGGCGGAATGGAGAATTTATGAAATATTGTATAGCGGTCACAGAGATATTGAGAAGAACTGTCATTGTTAAGACAAAAGATGCTGGTGTAGACGGTCTTGAAAAGGCAATTGACTGTGTGAGGGATGCATATAATGCACAGGAGATTATCCTTGACGCGGATGATTTGGTGTCGGATTACACAACAGGGAAACCAGCGTCTTTTTGTGTGGCAGACTGGATCGATCCGGACAAAGTTCAGGAAATGGATGCTGATTTCACGCTGTGAAACTGGCATCGCTTTTTTCTTGTTTTGAAGTCAAAAGGGAAGATGTTTATACACTCACATAAATTTAAGGAGGACACATATATGATAAAAAAAGAATACAGATACATGAAAGTTTACAACCAGTCAGGATACCATTATAAGCCCACCCCGACGATCACGCTAAAAGGCAGCTGGCTGAAAGAACTGGGATTCGAATCCGGAATGTCCCTGACAGTTAAATGTAAGGAAGGACAGCTTATCATTATGCCACGTGAAGCTGCAGATTATACTGATGGAGCTGAAAAACAGCAGGCAACATAAGTCACAGCCATACGGATTAACCGAATGATGGAAAGTCGGATATTAGTTCTTAAAGTCTGGTTGCAGTCATCCGTATCAATATGTTATACTATTGGCAACAGGAATGGGAGGAAACAGTAGATGAAAGTATTGATTATTAACGGAAGTCTGCGGATAAACGGGAACACATCCATTGTAATCAACGAAATGGCAAAAACATTCCATGAAGAAGATGCCACGATAGACACAATGCCATAAAATACCAGACAGTATAAGGAGAGAATGACAATGATCAACACAAAGTATAAGGACCGACTGTTTACATTTATATTTGGAAACGCCGAAAGGAAGGAATGGACACTGAGTCTCTACAATGCCGTGAACGGATCTTCCTACACCAATCCGGATGACATTATGTTCATGACAATGGATGATGTCCTCTATATGGGGATGAAGAATGATCTCTCCTTCCTTGTCACGGATCTCGCAAACATGTATGAACAGCAGTCCACATACAACCCAAATATGCCGGTACGCAAGTTGATGTATGCTGCACGCATGTATGACCGATATATCCATCTCCACAAACTGAACATCTATAGCACAAAACAGGTTCGTCTCCCTGTCCCTAAGCTCGTGACTTTTTACAACGGACGTGAGGATATGGAAGACAGCATTTTGGAACTGAAAGACGCTTTCCTGACAGAAGATGGACAGCCAGTCGATGCGGAATCGGACATACAGGTGCGTGTGCGGATGATTAACATCAATTACGGCAAAAATAAAGAACTTATGGCAGCATGCAGGCCGCTGTCCGATTATGCATGGTTCATAGCAGAAATCCGCAGGTATAGTGAAACGATGGATATCGAGACCGCAATTGACAGTGCGCTGGACAATATGCCGGACGATTCTAAATTAAAAGAGCTTTTGATTGCAAATAAAGCGGAGGTGAAACAAATGTGTATTACAGAGTACAATGAAGCAGAGACTATGGAAAAGTTCAAGGATGAAGGACGCGCCGAGGGGCGCGCCGAGGGACGCGCTGAGGGACGCACCGAGACAATATTTTCCTGCGTCTACGAAAATGACTTTACAGAACAGCGCGGCGCACAAAAATTAAATCTCAGCATAGAACAGTTTCGGGAAAAATATAACTATTGGCTAAAAATGAAAAAGAACTGACAATACAAAAACTTTGATATGTATTTTATTAAAAAAGTGGATTCCAAAAACATTTCAATTTTTAGAATCCACTTTTATCCAAAATTTGGGGCACAACAACTTAAAGTCGCCGCTTTCTATTTTTAACGATAGTCCGCCCACAAGCTTGACATATGTCCGAAAGCAGATTATATTAAAATGCGAAACAGGAGACTCCGCTTATGAATTATTTAACATACTTACCCGCATTTGATAAGCTGACAAAATCACAGCAGGACACACTGACTAATTCGGCTTATGTTCGAAAATTCAACAAAAATGAACTTCTGCATAACGGCTTGCGTGATTGCATGGGACTTATCCTTGTGCTGTCCGGGCAGCTTCGTGCCTTTACCATATCCGACGACGGCAGAGAGATTACGATGTACCGCCTTTTTGAGCGTGATATCTGTCTTTTCTCCGCCTCCTGTATCATGAACAGCATACAGTTCGATATGGCCATCACCGCGGAAAAGGACACCGAGGTTTTGGTTATCCCTTCAGAAATTTACAAAAATATTATGAAAGTTTCCGCACCGCTTGCCAATTACACCAACGAGGTTATGGCTGACCGCTTTTCAGACGTAATGTGGCTGATAAACCAGGTAATGTGGAAAAGCTTTGATAAAAGGCTTGCGGATTTTCTTTTGAATGAAGCGAATATAGAAGGCTCCAACACACTTAAAATTACCCACGAAACAATCGGCAGACACCTGGGCAATCCGCGTGAGGTGGTAACCCGAATGCTGAAGTATTTTGTAAACGAGGGACTCATTTCACTTTCCCGTGGAACGATTGAGATTATAGACAAAAAAGGACTTGAAAAGATAATCGATCAATAAAGCAAAGCGCTGAGTTTTCCAAAAGAGGTTCTCAACGCTTTTCTAGATAAAACCGCCGCCAACTACCATTGTGGATTTCAGGGTGACCACCTTTCCATGGCAGCTGCTTACAGCATTGCTTCAATCTGCCCTTTCGGTCTATACCCCACAACCTGATCTGTAAGCTTTCCGTTTTTGATTACAGCAAGCATCGGAATACTCATTACCTGAAACCGTGCTGCAAGCTCCGGCTGTTCGTCAACATTGATTTTTCCGACTTTGACATCGCTCCGCTCATTTGCGATTTCCGATACAATCGGACCTACCATACGGCAGGGACCGCACCAATCTGCATAGAAATCAAGGAGTACGGGTTTATCGGAATTCATCACTTCACTTGCAAAATTTTCTTTACTGATTTTAATTACAGACATTTTCGTGTCCTCCTTTATTTTAATGTATCTTGATTATAACCAAATAGAAATCAGCGTTCTGTCATGTTATCACTTATTGTCTTTTCTGTTCCTTAATTTGCAGATCGCCTGTGTCATCGTTCCCATCGGGCAGAAAGCGCACCATGTCCTCGGCTTAAAGGGAATCATTACAATAAGACCGATCAGAAGCGATGTAAGCATCAGACTGTAGAATCCGAAGCTGAACTGTGCCACCCAATCAGGGAATATGCTTCCCGAATAGGTCCACCCCCACGGAACCCGGAATGTCCAAAACAGCTTGATTGTTTCACGCAAACTTTCTGCACCGCTTGCCACAAGGTAAGTCTGAAAGACCATATTTCCAAACATGGCAAGGAAAAATATCAGAAAACCGTATCGGAACCATTTAGAGGCCATCCATTGTGGAGTGGGCCTGTTTCGGGAACATTTGAAATCGCTGCCCAGCTTACAGTATAATTGTCCCCTGCCACAAAGATGGTTACAGAAAAACTTGTTGCCGCCAAATGTCGCAAACATGACTGGCAACAGGAAATCAATCATACCCAGCCAGGCAAAAAGAATATTGAAAAAGCCAAGTGTGAAATATACAACTGACCATATCCATAAGTAATCATACCAATGTTTTTTCTTTGCTTTCATATGTTCTCCCTGCTTTCTATTTTGATGCTGTTTGCCGGACAGACCTTTTCGCACTTTCCACATCCCACGCATTTGTCTTGTGCAGCCTTTGCAAAACATCCTTTATGTACTTTTATTGCCCCTAACGGACAAGCCTTCTCACAGGCACCGCAGGCAACACAAAGTGTTTTATCTACAGCTGCATATCGTTTCGATGCCATTCTCATTCCTCCCTGTTATAAAATGAGTCTATTAGATTTATTACAGCATTTGTCTATACTATTATTTTTGCTTATAGTAGAGCATACAATGGCAAAAGCCTTCGAAGTCCGGGTCGGCAATCTGCTCTTTAAACTCCTTGCACATACATCTGGTATCATCTGTTTTCTCTCTGCGGCAGGGACAGTAGCCGCCCGTCTTTTTCAGTCCTTCTTTGACTGTGTTGACAATTTCCGTATCAGGATTTAATTTGATTTTCATCTTTGATCTTTCCCTCCAAAGATGGAATGCTGTAATCCATACATTGTATTCCTTTCGTCAGTCTTCGATGTTATTATATCAATTTGCCGCACCACTTTCCGTGATGTTATCACATTTGGCATTTTCGGAACTGTCGACAGCAGGCAAAGCCACTACAACTCAATACGCTTCTTCTTGCATCCTCTTTGGTAAATTTAAAGAGAGAGTAATGACACCACTGTGCTGCATACTCTCTCTTTATGGTCAATTTTAGTGTTGTCTGTCAACGGTTAATCGCAAAATTAACAGGTACTTTGTCGAATCGCGCCAGTTCCTTCTCCTTTACTGCTTTTGATAAATCATTCACGCAATGATGGATGACATCCGCATCCTTCAGAATCTCATCCATTGGAGTGTCCGTAACCAGTTTGTCATCATGATGATATATAGCTGAGCAGATCAGTTCCGTCTCTACAACATCTGTCAGTTTAAGTTCACCCAATATCTTCCTCGCAAGATCTGCGCCTTTATGCGCATGGTCATTATAAGAACCAGTCTTGTAGGCATAAAGATCGTGCAGCATCGCCGCCATTGAAGCGATTTCGGGATCAAGCCCCCTTTTCTTAGCAATCATCGTGGCAGCAAGAGAAACTCCGTAAAGGTGCACGATTGCTGAATTTCTCTTGTCCGCATCTTCTATCCTGTTAAGTTCGCCATTGATCCCCGTAAATAAATTTAAAGAGAGAGCAATAACACCATTGTGCTACATACTCTCTCTTTATGTCTAATTTTAGTGTTGTCTGCCAACGACCAGTTATACACTGGTAAGAATATCGGGTTTTAGTGTTGCCCGCCAACGGTCAATCATAAAATTGACAAGTACATCAGATTTAAGTGTTAGCCCACTAGAAAAGCACGCTTTTCTGTTACTATTATTATATGAAAACCCATTTTCTATGTCAATAAAAAATTCTGTTTTCACAGGTTAAACTTATAAAAGGTTGTTGCATAAAAGATCAGCTATTGCTGATCAAA
>CAMWXE010000122.1 GCA_947178145.1 uncultured Lachnospiraceae bacterium
TTTTTGTGTTGTTTTCAAATATTGCGATTGCATCTTTGTAGTCCATTGGGCATTTTTCCTCCCTCCTATAGACTGACGAAAAAATTCCGATTTATAAAACTCGTTGTGCTACAACCACAGTGTAGTTATCCGTGTCGTATGTAATCCCCGTTTCCTTAAAATTGTTTTTATGCCAAAAATGCTCTGCCTGGGGATTGCCTTTAACCCAGCCAAGCCGTACGCTCGAAAGCCTGATGCCGGCCAGATAGCGACACAGATCGTCAATAATGCTGCTTCCAATTCCAGTATTTTGAATCGATACCGCTGTCATAAAAAAGCCTATGAAAGCAGTTCGGTCATCAGGGTATGCCATAATAAAATCCATTACAGCAATCAATTCTTCCCCTTTGTAGTACCCTACATAATATTTGTCGCACATTTCTTTATTTGGAGGCAAGGCTTTCATATCATCAAGAATACTCTGTTCTGTCACAAATGGCGGACAGTATTGGTAATACAAACCATTTTTACTGCACAGTAAATATATATCCGCGACATCCGCTTTCTCCATGCGCCGTACAGTATAATCATTAGAGAAAAAAGATATATCCATTTGTGTTACCTCCTTCAAACCGGAAGTTGAGCTTTTATATATTTACATCGAATACCGCCTTTATTTGCCCATCCTCTGTGAAAAACTCTATTTCAAACCAAAAATCCAACTCTTCTCCAAAACTCATTGGTCTGTAACACACCACATCACTATTATCCGTTTCAAGCCTTGCTTCGTCCGTATCATCTATATCTTCCATACAGGATTTTTGGAAATGGTCTACCACAAACTCTTTATTTTCATATTCTTCCCACATAGCCAATTGTTCAACCAACCACTTCCCAAATCCCAGGCAGGCATTTTCTGATGTCGGTTCTGCGTCAATAAAAGCGGCCCATGAAAGTTTTGGTGGAATGCTGGATACAAGTTTTGCGTATTCTTTGTCTGCAATCGTATCTACCATCAACTTAATCAATTCCTGCGCTTTTGTCTTAAACCCCGATTCTACCATTTTATCTCTCCTCCTTAAATTCAGATAGTTTGAGATACGATTCACAATTCTTTTGCCAGACATAGTGTCAGCTCATCATCATTCCTGCAAACAGCATCTGTTTCACATACTTTTTCTTTATAATACACCCCTTTTCCATCAGGAATATAGCCTCTTTTTATATAGAATCTCTGGGCAGGTCCGTAGTCGTTGTTTAAGCATACATCCAGATATATTTTATTGCAATGCTGTTTTGCAATGTTTTCTGCTGCATCCAATAACATAGTGGCTATTTTCTTCCGCCGGTACTTCTCGAATACAATCAAATCTGCCACACCTGGAATATTTTGGCCGGCCAGTCCGTCCTCATCCTCCAGCCGTCCAATGCGGTCGGAGCAATCGTTCATCAGTTTCTCCCCCACCTTATCATAGATATTGTCGTCAGCGCTGTAAATGGTGTCCGCTCGGTGGATCCACAGCTGGGCTTTATGTAGGTCGCCCGCATCCATAGCGGCCACGCCCAGTTCGTAATAGGTTCTGGACACGCCAGCCCAGTCCTTTTTTCTCTGGAGATCAGCCAACCGCTCATCCGGGGCTTTCACTTCTTTTTTTCCAAATCCAAACATAAAAATCATCTCTTGTTGTATTTTGTTGACATGAAACAATCATGCCATCTTAAACTCTCTAATTTATTTTTTCCTCTGTATTTCCTAAAAAATTCCGATTGTGATTTGATGATTTTTAAGGGAAATATTAGCTGTTATATTTTATTATTAAAATCCTTGCTAACCCTTGAAAACACTAAGTTTATCGCAGGTGAATTTTCCCTTAAGGTTTCCCTTGTATTATATCTTCCCACAGGGCATTACGAACCCTGATGAGGGAAAAAATGAGGGAAACAAAATCACATAAAACATTATAACACAAATATACGGGAATTGGTAAACTGATTGAAATGCTTTCAAAAAATTAATGAAAAGAGGACAGATAAAAAATGAATATTATTTATGCAAAATACAATATATACCATAATAGCATTGACGTATGCACCTATGCAGGATACTTTTTACGGATAGACTGTGGAAAAGCGGAAAAAGGATTGAAAACTACTCCCTGCTCCGAATGTGCCTTAAATGCTTTGGCAATAGACGAACCGCTTGAATACGCAAGATTGTATCTTGAGGGAAATATGCAGATGTGGGTGGATGCAGAAGATTCATTGGAATTTTTGTAAATTTAAAAAGGAAAATCTTAAAGTGTTTCTGACTTTTTCCTTTAAGATTTTCCTTTTTAAAATTGTATCTTATTCATACCAACATATGTTTTATAAGCTATTCGCATATAATTGTATTAAAGCATTGATAGGCGAAACTTTCTATCTTTCTTTTCATTTTTTCTATTTAATTCTGCATTTACAAAATTCATATGCCAACTAAATTTTTGATACAATTTCTCATCTATTTTTTTACCAACTTCTTCTTGCATGATTTGAAATCCATTCATTAACATTTCGCCACAAAAATGACAATCATTCAGAAAGTTTAAAAAATATAAATCATCAAAATCTTTTCTTAAATATTGACATAGTACATTGTTTTGAATAATTTCGTTCACAATATCTTTATCAATAATTATTCTTGGATAATTTGCAACTTTATCTTCTAAATAATATGATTTCAAAAGTGCCTCACCCCAAACCATCACATCATCTATGAATAATTGTCCTATAGAAATGCCTCCACGTAAAAGCCACCCCACACTATCGCTGGCTGAAAGTTCTTGGAAGTGTCCAGCACACATTAGAAGGCTTCGAATCTCTTGAGTTCGTTGGGGTATCTGATTTGACAATTTTTTAGCTATTATAATATTATCCGAAAAGATTTTGAATTGTATGTCCTGATTTTCCTCAATTTGAACATCTCGTGTTAATTTTACTGAAAATGTATAAAGATTATGTAGTTTGTTCATTGCCAATTGGCTATCCTCTGATTTAATCTTATTTGTAACACCTAAAAGGTCAATATACGCAACAATATATTCATCTGTTTTTCTGTCATAAGTATCTTTATTTTGATTTACCAACATAATAACTTTTCCATCCTCCCCTATCAATAGAAATGTGTTGTTTCGAAAACCTTTTCCCAGATTCACTGGAACTGTGGTAATGTGTATCAAGAGAGGTTCAGTTTGTACCTTTCTTGATCTTTAAATTATATTTTTCACACTCTGCCTCTAATTTGGGAAAATTCAGGCAGCGATTCCTGCCTGCAAATGGCTCATTGGATAGGTATTTCTTATACAGGACATTGGCTTTATTGCAGATTACCTCATTATTCATCTGACACCATTCCAGTTCCAAAGTACATAACTTCTTATAATATCTGATATTTTCCCTATCTCTCTTAAAAATGGTGGTATCAACAAGTTGTAATTGCTCTTCTTCAATAGGTATCATCAGATTAAAATTTAGAACACCTAATAATTTTTCATTTACTTCAATTTTGGAAAAGTCCACAGAATTTTTCATGTTCTTATGTTTTTCCTTTGGCGATGAAAGTGGTATGCAATATTTGTGAACGCCACAAATAACAACAATCCCGATGAAAACCCTGTTATCTTTTCCTGCCTGTGGCGAAACAGAAAGCACTTTATCATCTACATTATGTAGATTACGGATATATTTCATATCCACCTTGTATAATTTAAAATCTGTCTGCATATATCTCCTCGTTAAAAATGGCTATGCGTTTCCACATAGCCATTTGTGTAGTAACTCCATTAGAGTTGCTAACGCTTTTAGCAGTCCACTTTGCGGTAGGACTCACCACTAATAGTATAATACCATATTTCTGAAATTAGTCAATCATTTTTCAAAATTTAAAATAAATGCCTAGAAAATAATTTTTGGGCGTTACGCAATACTGTTGGCGTGATGCTGTGGTATAATTGGGATAGTGGAGGTGAAAGAATGCTTCGGACATACTATATTTTCACCTATGGATTTACTGCCATAGAGGAAAATATCATAGGGAAAATGCTGCCTGATAAGAAAAGCGTTTTGGTATCAGCAGACTGCTTTACAGATTTGGCAGCTTGTAACTCATATGCAATTTTAATTCATGCTGCTTCTGTAACAGATGAGGATTTTAAAATGCTGTGGAATTATTATCTTGAAGTAGGTGCAAATGCTTTGGAAGCAGTTATTGTTGTGGGAAATACAGACGTTCCAAAACAGCTAAAAAAACGAATAAAAGTATATTTCGGTTTTGAGGAACTCTGTCAGGATTTAAAGTATATTCTTTTATCGGCTTACCGTAGCCATAAGAAAACAGTAAATTTCAGTGCCACACTGACAAATGCAATTGTGATATTAAGCAAAATCCGCTGTTGCCCCGGCATTACAACAGTTCAGTTATCCGAAGAACTGGAGATTTCGCAGCGTTCCGTTCAACGCTATATTGCAACATTAACAGCGGCGGGGGAATGGATTGAATATGACAAAACATTAAGGGGATGGAAATTGACAGATGGAAAATCTGTTCTTTGGGGCGATTGGTAATATCAAAATAGATTAGGTAATTGCGAAACAAGTTGGCAATCTTGATTCCAACAGGGTAAAAAACCGACAGCACCGGATTTAGAGGAGGAGTATGCAAAGGAATGATATTTAAGACATAAAGACAAAGCAGATAGAAATATCTGCCGACAAAACAGAATATTAAGTGGAGAATTACGCAATCAAAGGTTTTAAGCTGCGGATAAACTGGTGTTTATGGATTTTATCCGCAACCATTACGGTAATTAGCTGGGCAATTCCGGCAAGGAGCAAATCTGCATGTAGCGTTTTCTCATTCTGCGTTTTGCGCCCGGCAATGCAGAAACTATCCTTGAAATGATGGATGGATTTTTCTACATTTACCCGTATTTTGTAAGTGGAATCCCATTCCTCTGTACCGCGGACGGTTCCGGGATAAGCACGGAGATTCTGTTCCGGGTAGATGTAAATCATTCTTCCACATGAAGATGTTGTACATGGGGTATCACAGTGGCATACACGCTTTGATTTTTTCGTGGCATTATTCCATTCCCATTTCATTTTAGGACAGACAAATTTCATGGTTGGAAGCCCGCAGCGCAGATGGGATTTGCTGCCTTCGCGCTTCATGGGAAGTGAAGCATCATGTGGACAACAGGGAACACCCTCATCATTGACGGTATAGTCAATGCCTTCGATTTTTAACTTGTTTTTCAGAGGAATATATGCTTTTTCAAAGGACGTTTCCTGTAACAGGTATTTATAAATTCCGATGGAATCAAAAGCAGCATCGCCGAGAAATGTTTTGGGATGAATCAGTGGATGCTTTATGAAAAAATCCTTTAATGTTGGAATCAGCGCTTTTGCATCTGCAAGACTTTTGTCCTCATCCGGTGAGCCGGATTTCTTTCCGACAATGATTTCGGGATGGGATTCCAGAAAGTCTTTGTTGTAAAAGCTGATATTCCTGACAATGCCAAGCCCGTTTGTCACAATGCCGAATTTGTAGGCGTAGCAGAAATGTCCGTTCACAAACATCTGCTGAATGGCAGGGTTAGCGGCAGCGTGTGAAGGCATGGAACCGTAAGCGGCTTTATAGGGGTCATAAGAATCATCCAGTCCGTTTGCTTTTTTAAAGGATTTGAGCTGTTTGATGATACGGTTGGCATATTTAGGATTATTTTCTGTTACCCATGCTTCGATACCGGAGGTATCAAAAAGCATCATGGAAGCTTTTTCCTTATCAATACGTTGGCATATCGGTTCGGTCAGGTCAACAAGGAGGTCGAACATGGATTGTAAGTCCGGCAGGAAATCGTGTTTGAACCGTGTGAATTTAGAAGCATCAAGCATCGGGGACGATGTCAAAACCGCAGAAATCCCGTAATTCCTGAGAGTATTTGAGGAAAATGATTAGGAGGGATGTGGTTGGAATTGAGAAAATAAGCTGTAATAACAGAGCCCGCAGCATAGGATAAAGGAGATGCCTGCGTGGTCTGCCGGTGGCAGCATGAAAATGAAAGATAAAGGACGCCGGAACAATTTCATCAAGGTTGATGGCTTCATTGAGTAAGGAAAGGAACTCATATTTATCGTTATCAAATTTATTTTGGCAGTCGGTAAAAAAATCTGCCAAAGAAAGCTGTTTGTATGGTATCATATAGGTACAACTCCTTTCTTGGTGGAAATGGTTAATTGTTATTAGTCATCTCAATTTTACCATAAACCAGTGAGGAGTTGTTTTATTTTACAACAAAAAATATGCCGTATTTATGCGGCTTTTGGTGTTTCGCAAACGCCTATCAAAATAGATTATCGAAAGGAGATGTTTAACATGGGATATGAAGCAGAATTATTATCTCAAATCAATATGAACTGTAAGGAATTTCCGCCCTATGCGCCACTATCTGATTATAATGTGTTTCATATATTGGGAATCAGTGCAAAGGAAGTTATTATGTGCCGTTTTTTGGCAGATTTATTAAATCCTGAAGGACAGCATGGGTGCGGAATATCGTTTTTGAAATCTTTTATGCATGATGTATTAAATGAATACTCCATGAGCGATATACTGCTTGCACGTACAGAGGTTGCAGCAGAATATGTTATAGATAATGAACGGCGCATTGACATCGTGATTCAAAATCCACGCTTTTTTGTCCCTGTCGAAGTCAAAATTTATGCCGGAGAACAGGAGGGGCAATGCTACGACTATTATCAATATGCGAAAAATTCTCGGCTTGTCTATCTGACAAGGTTTGGGAATCCCCCCTCCGAATACAGCCGGAAAGAGAAATCAGGAACGGGCATTCTGCCCATTGACCGTATACAGTGTATTTCATGGGCGGAAGATATATGCGGATGGCTTAATAAACTGACAGCGCAATTAGCCGAGCCGGTAAAATCAACTGTTATGCAATATATTGATGCAATTCATGTTGTGTCAGACGAAAGGGGCAGGAAAATGATGGAAAAAAATTTGGAAATATTATATGAGTCACCTGATTATTTTCGTGCGGGAATAGCAATCGAAAAGTCCATGAAATCGGCAAAGATAACGCTCATGCGTCTTGTGTTTGACGATTTGAAGAAGGAGATGGAGAAAATCACGTCAAAGTATGGGTTAGAGCCCGAAAAAGAATTTCATTATTTTACATACGAAGAAAAATGCAATGAAAAATTTTATGACGGAAATGCATCGACTTGTCCGGGATTAAATTATGTCGTCAAAATGGCAAAGTTCCGCCCCAAAAATATCCAAATGTGGTTTCGTATTGAGGTGCAGGATAATCTTTACGCAGGAATTGCATTATTTGATACAAAAAATGGTTATGAGGTAGATGAAATAACGGAACAGATGATTGGGCAGATTGCACAGTACATGAACGAAGATGCTGTTACTCCTGCAGGCTGGTGGGTTTCATGGTGTTATCCAAATGGGAAATTTCAAGATGGATATTATGATGATGTACCGGATTTTAAGCATATGAATCCCTGTGCAGTAAGCCTTGTTGATAAACAAAACAGAATGGAATTTGTAAAAAGCGCTGTGAAAAATTTTGAACAACATATTTTAAAACATTTAAAGAACCTTTAATATTCTAAAAGCAGTATGATTTTAACGGAAAAACAGAGGGGAAGTATACAATATAATTTTCCCCTCTATAATTCTTAGAAACAGCTATCTCGTTCTTCGGCCTTTTCTTTGTATGGTTGGTTCTGATTGCCAATCTGCATTTTCCCTTTGATAATTCCGTAACCGTCTGTGTATGCTATCTTTTTCCTGTTTTTGTGCATTTTCTCCGTAAAGTTCTTCCCATTTATCGGCTTTAGTCTGATATTCGGCATTTGCAGTTTTGGCAGTGGCAAAAGCTTTATAGAAATCATGCACCGTTTTGAATCCATACCGCTTTGCAATCCCCGACAAGCCGATTTTCAAGAGGTTTATTTCCTCATTTTTACGGTCTATTTTGCTCTGCAACTCCCCTTTCTTGGTAAGTCTTGCAAGTCCTTTCAGACTATCGCGTTCCAGCTCCAAAGCGTTGCGTTCCCTTTCTGCATCAAATATGATGCCGTTCTGTTTGTTCAGTTCCTGATAAATCTTTGACAGCTTGGGATATGCCGTTGCTTCAGCGGACATAACAGGTTTCGGCGGTATCTGCGGCATTTTGTTTTCCGATGTCTGTGCTTTGGATTCCGTTTCTCGGTTCGGCGTTAGCGCATTGTTTGGCTGTTCTCTGCCAATGTTTTTTTCTTGCTTCGATAAAGGCGGTTGTATCGTTTCCGTATCAAAGAGCCTTGCCGACAATTCCCTTGCCTTTTGCAGTACCTTTGAAACCACTAATGCCAGCGCCGCAACAGCAGTCATAATAATACTTCCCATACGTTCCGGCTTGTTTCCAAACAGATTGAGCGATTCCCTGATACGGTCAGTGATATATTCCTTTTTTATCTGTTGTATCTCCGTCTCCGCCACGCCACTTACAATCGCTCTGTCAACTTCACGATTCCAGCGCATACGCATTTCATTATCGGTCTGTATCTGTTCCGCTTTCGGGTTGTTTTTCCCTATCTTCTTGGTGGCAAGATACAATCCGCTGCTGTCGAACACATGGAGTTTTTCTTTGTCATCTTTTACAAGAAGATTGATAAGGTCAGTATAGAAATGTTTTACTTCATCAACAAAATTCTCCTGCTTGAACAGCTTGTTCTTGGCGGTAAAAAGATTGCGCTCATAGATTTCGCCTTTCTTCACGATTTTACAGCCTTTGCGGACATTCCCGTTTTCATCGAGTATTTCTTTCTTGGTACGGACGTGTTTCCCGTTTTCATCATAAAACATATTGCGTGTGGCAGTTTTCTCTATGGGTTCGGGCAACAGTTCCCGTTCCGAAAAAATAAGGTGGATATGGTAATTTGTTTTTCGTTTGTTATGGTGCAGTGCCGAAACGCACTCTACTCCATACTTTTCCTTAAAGCGGTCTGTAAAAAGCTGCAACAGCTTGTCCGACTCGTAAAGGATAGAGAATGATTCAGGCAGGGCAATGATAAATTCCCTCGCTTCAATGCACTTCCCCTCCGTACCGCTTTTTTGAAATTCCTGCTGATTGCATTTGGCAAGTTCCGTCCAGTAATGGCGGTCTGCCGTTTCATAAACTGCATACAGGTTTTCTTGTTTTGCATGGCTGGATATATAAGTGATCCGGCCCCTGACATTAGGCAGCTTGCTCATGCGGATAAATGAATGTCTTTGTATTGTGCTCTGTCCTCCCTCCTGCAAGTGGCAGTATCAGATTAGGAAAAGCGGAGGTATGGCAGACAGACTGTGAGTGGGCGGCATAGGCGGCACGTTTACGAACATATCCGCCTTATGGCGGAACAAGTCACGCTGGCGTGACTTAGCTCCCCGCAGGGGCGAAATCCCCATTGCATAAACGAAGTTTGTGCAATGGGTGTATTTCGCTCTCAAACGCCGAGGGCTTTAAGAGAAAGGAATCTCCCCTATAGGCGTTCAAATTATGCCTATAAAAATTGCTGCCATGATAGTAAAAAGTACTATCTGAAATTTCTTTCAACTGAAAATGGATGAAGCCAGTTGAAATTTTCAGTCATTTTATGCCGCATTGAAAACGCCTCCAAAACATCAGTTGACTTTTTCAACCGAAAATACAGAAATCAGTCGATTTTTTAAGTCCGTTTTTGTCAGATGGACTTATTTTTTCAACCCACTTTCTGCCCGTTCCCGCAAATTTCCGCTTGTACCGAAAGGAAGCACATGATATAATCTATTTGCGTGTAGGTATATCATGGCTTCGGTCTGATACATACCATTAGGCGGTTTCATAGGAAGCCGCCTTTTATACTGCTGATTGTCGTGTTACCGCTTTTACATCGCTTTTATCCCGTAGGTTCTTCCCCTCGTTCACTTCCATGAACTTCTCTAAGATGTCGCTTTTGATAAGTACCTTTCGCCCGACTTTCAGGACTGGCAGCTTTCCCCATTCCACAAGGTTTCTCATGGTGTTCCTGCCTATTCCCGTATACCCGGACGCCTCCTCGATTGTCATTGCAATCTTCGTTTCTGTCATCAACTCACCTCCCTCTAAATTGCATTACGCAACTTTGCGTGTACTGATACTATACCGCTTTTATATTTCCTTGTCAAGCATTATGATAATGCAAAAATTATTTTTAGATTGCATATTGCATTATTACTTTTTGTGTGGTATAGTATGAACATACCGACAAAGGAGGCGTATCAATATGAAAGATAAAGAATTGCGCAGGCTGATCGGTAGCAGGGCAAAACAGCGGAGGGTTGAATTAGGACTGAACCAGCCTTATGTCGCAGAGAAGATGGGTGTAGCCACTTCCACAATCGTGCGTTATGAGGCAGGGACAATCGACAATACAAAGAAGCTGGTCTTGGAAGGTTTGTCGGAAGCACTCCATGTGTCTGTGGAGTGGCTGAGAGGGGAATCGGAGGAATATGAAACAGACATTACGGATAAAAGGGAATTGTTTATTCGTGATGTGATGTCCTCGATTCTCTCAAAGCTGCCTTTTGACATGGAACAGGCAGAGTCAGACTTTACAAAGGATTTACTGCTGCTGATGTTAAGGGAATATGAATTGTTCGTAGATTCGTTTCAGTTTGCCTGTAAGAATTTTAAAGGAGAGGCAGATAAGGACATAGCTACTATTATAGGCTTTGAATCCAATCAGGAATATAACGAAATCATGTTCCTTCGTGAGATTACCCATTCCGTCAATGCCTTTAACGACATTGCAGACATCATAAGGCTTTATTCCAAAAAGCCCGATATAGCGGCACAGCGGCTTGCAAATCTTTTATCGGAAGAATCCGAAAATGAGGTGTGATATGAAAATTGAAAAATGTACATTAACTGATATCCATCAATTGGCAGTATTAAATAAACAACTGATAGATGATGAAAAAAGCGATAATCCTATGAATATTGACGAACTTGAAGAACGAATGCTAAGTTTTCTAAATACAGAATATGATGCATATTTTTTTATCTTGAGCGAGAAAATTATAGGTTATGCACTTATTAAAAATACGTGCAACCCTATATATCTGAGACAGTTTTTGATTGACAGAAAATATCGGAAACATCATTATGGAACAGATGCCCTTAATTCCTTAATAGAATATCTTGGTATAAACAGTATAGATATTGAGGTATTGCCTTGGAATGAAAGAGGAATACATTTTTGGGAGAGTTGTGGATTCCAAGAAATCAGCAGATATATGAGATTAAAAAAATAGAGTATAAGAAAATCTGAATGGTATAGCTTAGCAACCGGAGTTATGATATACTTACACGCAGAAAGCATTTCATCAGTTCCGATTGCCCGTTATCGAAAGGAGAACGGATTATGGCAAAAGGTTCTGTAAGGAAAAAAGGAAAGAAATGGTACTACCGCTTCTATGTGGAGGACGCAAGCGGCAACTTGGTACAGAAAGAGTTTACGGGTACGGAAAGCAAGAGCGAGACGGAAAAGCTGTTAAGGCAGGCAATGGAGGATTACGAGGAAAAGAAATTTATTGCAAAGGCTGACAACATCACGCTTGGGGAGTTGCTCGACATTTGGGCGGAGGAAGAACTGAAAGTCGGCACGCTTAGTAACGGCACAGTAGAGAATTATCTCGGCGCAATACGGTGCATTAAAAAACATCCTGTTGCTGACCGCAGGCTAAAAACCGTAACAGCGGAGCATTTGCAGACATTCCTTGACCTGCTTACTTTCGGAGGGACTTATCCCGACGGGAAAGTGAAGAAGGGATTGAGCAAAGACTATATCCATTCTTTCTCAGCGGTTTTGCAGCAGTCGTTCCGTTTTGCGGTATTCCCAAAGCAGCTGATTACGTTCAATCCAATGCAGTACATCAAGCTGAAACGAAAAGCAGAGGAAGTGGATTTGTTTTCGGAGGAAGACATGGGACAGTCAGGCACACAGCCTATTTCCCATGATGACTATGAGAAACTTATCGCTTATCTTGAAAAGAAAAATCCATCTGCGGTTCTGCCGATACAGATAGCCTACTATGCAGGTCTTAGGATCGGCGAAGTATGCGGGCTGACTTGGCAGGACATCAACCTTGAGGAACAGTATTTAACGGTAAAACGGAGTGTCCGCTATGACGGTGCAAAGCACAAGACGATTATCGGACCGACTAAACGTAAGAAAGTGCGGACAGTTGATTTTGGGGACACGCTTACCGCCATACTGAAAAAGGCAAGGAAAGAGCAGCTTAGAAATCAGATGCAGTATGGGGAACTGTACCACCGCAATTACTACAAGGAAGTGCGGGACAAAAACAGGGTTTACTATGAGTATTACAGCTTGGAAAACACGCAGGATATTCCAG
>CAMWXE010000123.1 GCA_947178145.1 uncultured Lachnospiraceae bacterium
AGGAGTTGTCGCGGAAGGAGAAAGTCTGGACGTGGCAGGACAGCGCTTGTTTGACGAGGTAGTGGCGATTGCCTCCGGCAAGGAAGTCAAGAGCGAGCTCGCGGGATTCCACGATATGGCAATCTTTAAGCAGGGCGTGACGTTATAATATTCAAGAGTGTAAAAACAGAGTGCTCCCGAAAACTTCGGGAGTACTCCAAAATAAATGGAGGAGATATATTATCATGGCAAAAAAAGTAGTTACAATGGGCGAGATTATGTTAAGGCTTTCTACACCCAACAATGAGAAGTTTATTCAGGCAGACGAGTTTGACATCAACTATGGCGGCGGCGAGGCCAATGTGGCTGTTTCGCTGGCAAACTATGGACATGATGCAAGCTTTGTGACAGCAGTGCCGGACAATGAGTTAGGCGAGTGCGTAATTGCCGCGCTGAGAAAATACGGTGTAGGTACAGCTGACATTGCAAAGTGCGGCGAGAGACTTGGCATTTACTATCTGGAGTCCGGTTCCGCGATGAGACCTTCCAAGGTTGTGTACGACAGGGCACATTCCTCAATCTCTACAGCGACAGCTGCTGACTTTGATTTTGACAAGATTTTCGAGGGTGTTGACTGGTTCCATTTCACGGGCATCACGCCGGCGGTATCGGATTCGGCTGCAGTGCTCACAGAGGAAGCTTTGAAGGCGGCTAAGAAGCACGGCGTTAAGGTTTCTGTAGATTTGAATTTCAGAAAGAAATTGTGGTCCTCGGAGAAGGCGCAGAAGATTATGAAGAACCTGATGCAGTATGTCGATGTCTGCATCGGAAACGAGGAGGACGCAGAGCTGGTATTGGGCTACAAGCCTGGCAATACAGATGTGACAAGCGGCGACCTTGAGCTTGCAGGTTACAAGTCAATCTTTGAGCAGATGGTTGCGGATTACAATTTTGAGTACTGCATTTCCTCTCTCAGGGTGAGCCATTCCGCTTCCGACAATGGCTGGTCGGCATGCATCTACTCAAGGGACACAAAGGAATTTTATCATTCGAAAGAGTACAGCATCCATCCGATCGTTGACCGCGTGGGCGGCGGTGATTCCTTTGCGGGCGGCGTGATCTGCGGACTGCTGGACGGCAAGGATTTCAAGGCAGCACTGGAATTTGGTGTGGCGGCATCTGCATTAAAACACACAATTCCTGGCGACTTTAACCTGGTATCCAGAAAAGAAGTTGAGACGCTTGCAGGCGGTGACGCATCAGGCAGGGTACAGCGCTAAAAGACATTATCAAAGGTAACAGAGAATGCTGCACTAAAACAGCTATCATCAGGAAATATATTTCCGTAAAGGAAGTAAAATAAAACATATAATTCAGGAGGAAATAAAAAATGGCAAACACAAATCCGTTTTCGCTCGAAGGTAAGATTGCGCTGGTGACAGGTGCTTCTTATGGGATCGGTTTTGCGATTGCAAAGGCAATGGCAAATGCGGGCGCTACAATTGTATTTAATGACATTAAGCAGGAACTTGTGGACAAGGGAATTGAAGCTTACAAGGGAGAGGGCATCGATGCGCATGGATATGTATGCGATGTTACAAACGAGGACGCAGTCAATGAGTTGGTGGCTAACATCGAGAAGGAAGTCGGCGTGATTGATATTCTTGTAAATAATGCTGGTATTATCAAGAGAATTCCGATGTGCGAGATGACAGCCGCAGAGTTCAGACAGGTAATTGACGTGGATCTGAATGCGCCGTTTATCGTATCCAAGGCTGTTATCCCTTCCATGATCAAGAAGGGGCATGGCAAGATTATCAACATCTGTTCTATGATGTCAGAGCTTGGCCGTGAGACAGTATCTGCATATGCGGCAGCTAAGGGCGGATTGAAGATGCTCACGAAGAATATCTGTTCTGAGTATGGTGAGTTTAATATTCAGTGCAACGGTATCGGGCCGGGTTATATCGAGACACCGCAGACAGCTCCGCTGAGAGAGAGACAGCCGGATGGCAGCAGGCATCCGTTTGATACCTTTATCTGTGCAAAGACACCGGCCAACAGATGGCTGCAGCCAGACGAGCTTGGCGGCCCGGCTGTATTCCTTGCATCGGATGCATCAAACGGCGTAAACGGTCATATACTTTATGTTGATGGCGGTATCCTTGCTTACATCGGAAAGCAGCCGAAATAAAATATTAAGAAATCAAAGTTTTTAGAAGAACGCCAGGTGCAGGCGTTCTTCGCGTGGAGTGCGGGAAATATAGGATTATTCAGAAATGAGGAAAAATATGAACGAAGTATTAGAGAAAATCAGTAAGATTGGCATTGTGCCGGTTGTTGTGTTGGATGATGCGAAGGATGCAAAGCCTTTGGCGGAAGCGCTGATTAAGGGTGGTCTTCCCTGTGCGGAGGTGACTTTTAGAACTGCTGCGGCAGAGGAGTCAATCCGAATTATGGCAAGCGAGTTTCCTGAGATGTTGGTTGGCGCTGGTACAGTTCTTACAACAGAGCAGGTTGACCGTGCCGTGAATGCAGGCGCAAAGTTTATTGTCAGCCCTGGTTTGAACCCAAAGATTGTAAAATATTGTATCGATAAGGGCGTTCCTGTAACGCCGGGCACATCAAATCCTTCTGATGTGGAGCAGGCGATTGAGCTTGGTCTGGAAGTGGTGAAGTTTTTCCCGGCAGAGGCAGCTGGCGGACTGAACATGATCAAGTCCATGGCAGCTCCTTATACGCAGATGAAGTTTATGCCGACAGGCGGTATTACTGCAAAGAATATCTGCGAGTATCTTGCATTTGACAAGATTATCGCGTGCGGCGGTTCCTGGATGGTGAAGAAGGATCTCGTGACAGCTGGAAAATATGATGAGATTCAGGCGCTGACGGAGGAAGCTGTGCGCACAATGTTAGGCTTTGAGCTTCGACATATCGGTGTGAACTGTGAGGACGAGGCAGCAGCGGACGCAGTGGCATCCAGATATGACGAGTTATTTGGTTTCACCAAGAAGGTTGGAAACAGTTCCATCTTTGCAGGCATTGAAGTTGAGGCGATGAAGAAGATCGGCCGCGGTGCAAACGGACATATCGCGATTGGCACGAACAGCGTAGCGCGCGCAAAGAACTACCTGGAGTCTGTGAAGCATGTGAAGTTTATCGAGGATTCGGCAGTTGTGAAGAATGGTAAGCTTACAGCGATTTATCTGGACGAGGAGATTGGCGGCTTTGCAATCCATCTTGTACAGAAATAGTACGAAAAGGAAAGGGGCATCACGTGGTATGTGGTGCCTCTTTGTTCACAAGATATTGGCAGCAAGGAGGGGTTGAACAATGTTATACAAGATTAACATGATCACAGAGGAGGACGGATGGATTGTCCTGGACACAGACGGATGGGCCTCGGAACCAATTCGTCTGCTCGTGCAGAGTGTTGCCGGGGAGATGGGGAAAGAAGCATTTCAGCCCTATGAGGGAGATGCACAGTTTATGATCAAGGGCGATCCGTATAAATTAATCTTTCAGTATGATGATGTGTTTGGGTCCTGTGTCATATTGGATAAGTTAGAGGATAAAGATGCTGTTGTGGAACTTTTGCAGCGGCATTTTGAAATGTTGAAAAATAAATAAAAATCAAATTAAGGAGGCATATTATTATGGTAGATAACAATTGCGCATATTGTGTGGAAGGTGAACTGGTAGACAAATTTGGTATCAAAATTTGTGAACTGGATGCGACAAAGGTGTATTTATTTAAGGAGCAGAGCCATAAGGGAAGGGTGATTGTGGCAAGTAAGCATCATGTGAGTGAGATGACTGCGCTTTCTGAGGAGGAGAGAAATGCATTTTTCCATGATGTGAATCACGTTGCTGAAGCAATTCACAAGGCATTTTCCCCAGATAAGGTAAATTATGGCGCTTATGGCGATACAGGACATCATCTTCATTTTCACTTAGTACCCAAATATAAGGACGATGAATTTGAGTGGGGCAGTACATTTGCCATGGACCCTAAGAGAAAGACCCTGTCTGATGCAGAGTATGAAGCGGTAATCACTGAGCTGAAAAAATACTTGTAGACAATAGACAGACAGGTGATTTTGAGGAATAGGACAATCTGATTGCTGAATATGTATAAAAGGACAGGTGATAAGAGTAAAGGACTGTAGTTTTTATGCAGATATATGTGGTCAGAGAAGGAGACAGTATAGACAGGATTGCGGCGACATTTGCAGTCAATGCAGAGGAAATTGCTTATGACAATCAGATTCCGGCACCCTACCGTCTGGCTGTCGGGCAGGCATTATTGATTCCGGGTGTAAGGGACAATTCCGAAAGGGTGGAGCAGAAGAGAGCGGTTCGTGTCAATGGCTATGCATATCCATATATACAGGAGCAGGTGCTTTCCGAAACATTGCCATATCTGACAAACCTCTCTGTATTTTCCTATGGCTTTACTACATGCGGAAATCTGGTGCCGCCCCAGGTGGATGACAATTGGATGATTCATGAGGCATGGACCCAGGGGACAGAGCCTGTTCTGGTTTTAACGCCGTTTGACCAGACAGGAATGTTTAACAATTATCTCATCAGTGAGATTACACATAATCTGACAGCACAGCAAAATCTGATCGACCAGATGTTTCTGACAATGGAGGAGAAAGGCTTTGCTGGCATCGACCTTGATTTTGAGTATATCCTGCCGCAGGACAGGGTGGCGTATGCAGATTTTGTGGCAAATGTCAGGGCGCAGGCTGCACCGAAAGGATATTCGGTCTCTGTGGCGCTTGCGCCGAAAACTTCGGCAGATCAGGCAGGACTTCTGTACGAGGGAAAGGATTATAAGCTGCTTGGCGCTGCAGCGGACAGTGTGCTGCTAATGACTTATGAGTGGGGCTACACATATGGTCCTCCTATGGCAGTCGCACCGATTCATAAAGTGCGGGAGGTTGTTGAGTACGCAGTAACGGAGATTCCCACCGGGAAAATAGATCTGGGAATTCCCAATTATGGTTATGATTGGACATTGCCTTTTATACAGGGTACCTCCAAGGCACGGACAATTGGAAATGTGGAGGCCATACAGATTGCGATTGAAAACCATGCTGCGATACAGTTTGACCAGACTGCCATGTCTCCGTTTTTTCGCTATGAAAAGGATGGAGTACAGCATGAGGTATGGTTCGAGGATGTGCGGAGCATGAAGGAGAAATTCCAGTTGATTACAGAATACGGGCTGCGGGGAATGGGCTATTGGCAGATTATGAGGCTGTTCCGCGCAAACTGGCTGCTGCTGGCAGATACGTATGATATTATAAGAAATTGAGCGGGAGAGAATACCTTATATAGGTATTCTCTCCCGCTTTATTACTGAATGATTTCCCGCCAGTTTCCGATTACCTCTTCACAGGCATCGGGGTCCATGTCCGCGACAGCCTCGCAGAGCTTAATATATAGTTCGTGGCTTTCGTCATCAAAGCTGTATCCGTCAAGGGTATGAATCGCATCGTCCATTCTGTCCATATCAAGGTCATTGATTGCCTGCTGCATCTCGGCAAAGACGTCTGTTAGGACAGAAGCTGTGATAGGTGGTTTACCCTCGGCTTCCGGTTTTTCTTGGAAGAAGGGATTCAGGATATCATGATAATGTGCGTACATAGAAAGCATATCATCTGTATTTTGGAGAATAATATCAATGTCATTGGCATTTCCGGCAGCTTCCAGTGCGGCCGCCCTGTTGGAGAGTTCATCTGCGCCAATTTGCTTGGAGGCGCTCTTGAGGGCATGCACTTCTATCGTATAGTTGTGCCATTCCGCCTTGTCCTTGTAGGTCTGTATCAGCTTGAGCTTCTTGGGAATTGCGTGATAGTAATCAGCAAGGATTGTCATAAAGAGATCCTCGCTGCCCAACAGTTCTAAGGCTCCTCGTATATTCAGTTCCGGGATGTCAGGCAGTATGACTTTCTTCTTGGTGGGAGCCAGCCTGGTAGGGCCAGAACGCTTTTTGATTTTTTCTTTGGGAAGCCACTTGCGTATTGTATTTATAAGCATGCGGACTTCAATGGGCTTTGCGACAAAATCATTCATTCCCTCTTTGATAAACATTGTTTTGACATCACCAATGACATTGGCGGTAAGTGCTATAATCGGTACAGCATCATATTCAGAGTGGAACCGTCTGATGATCCGGGTAGTTTCAACACCATCCAGCTCAGGCATCATATGGTCCATCAGTATGAGATCATACATGGAATCAGATATTTTGCTGATTGCAGCATTGCCGCTGAGAGCAGTGTCAATCTGCATATTAAGGGGTTCCAGCAATCCCTGCGCTACCGTCAGGTTAATCGAATTGTCATCCACAATGAGTATTTTAGCTGTCTCAGCGGTAAAATCATAGTACTCATCAGAAGACAGACTCTCAGGCTGGCTGAATATCTCATGATTATAAATACCTGCCAGCGATAAGACAGACAAGGGCTTGTGTACAACCATTATGTTTGCAGTATTATAGTCCGCAGAGGTATCATGAGGAATCGTGACAATCGTATTGAGCTCGGGATGGGCGCTTACAAAATCCTGAAGTTCCTGGCTAAAATTCTTGGAAGGAACAAATAGATAAATGTCTTTTAAGGAATCAACATGATCTCTCAAATAGGATAAAACATCTGCATCCTTTAAATCCGTGTAGTCAATGTCCAGCTTGTGCATATCTCTTTTAAGCTGCACCTGTGCATAAGTATTGTCAAGAAAACCGACTGCATGGCATGCCGGATTTTCTGACAGCGCTATGGATGAATCGGCATCAATAACTTTCTGCGGAATTGTAAAGGAAAAGGTAGAGCCTTCTCCATACACACTTTCTACAGTAATATCACCGTTCATGAGCGTGACCAGCTGTTTGCTGATGGCAAGTCCTAATCCAGTGCCTTCAATGTTGCGGTTGCGCTTGGAGTCAACCTGCTGGAAGGACTTGAAAAGCTTTTCGATATCTTCTGTCTTGATACCAATACCAGTATCTGATACAGAGAACAACAGGTTGATGGTGTCTTCGGATATCTGTTCAAAATCGTATTTCAGGCAAATCTGTCCTACCTTAGTAAACTTGGCAGCATTGTTTGCGAGATTGGTGATGATCTGTTTGATACGAATGCTGTCGCCATAGAGAACTCTTGGGATATCGGGGTTGATATCAAGCACTAATTCAACATCATCATTGTCAATGCGTGTACTGATGATGGTTGCGATATCATTGATCATGGATGCTGGTTCATAGTCGGCGGTGACAATGTCCATTTTGCCCGATTCGATCTTGGAAAAGTCAAGGATGTCGTTGATGATCGTGAGCAGGGACTTTCCGGCAGCCTTAATCTGGTTAATGTATTTTTTGGCAGTAGGGGTCATTTCTTCACGCAGTGCCATCTCTGTCATACCAATTATGGCATTCATGGGAGTGCGCAGTTCGTGGCTGGTATTTGCCAGAAAATCAGATTTCATGTTTGCCGCTTTTTCAATTTCAATGTTTGCTTCCTTTATGATGTACTTGTGGTAGGCAATACTTGAGAGTGCGCTTGTGAGTGTGTAGAGAAACAATGCCGCGTTTTCCAGCTTATTTTTCTCTATGATGGGTACGCTCATGACAGATTGCAGATAGTTGATTAGATCAGTGCCAATCTCTGCGGCAACCTGCATAATGCGTGTGATGTCTGGCGGGGAGGTGAGAACCTGCCCGCCGACAAAGCAGCCAACCATCTTATCGCCAGCCATAATCGGGGCGGCAAAGTCCATAAGTCCCGCATGGCAGTAATATGTAACAGAGGAGCCCACTTTCAGGGCAAGCTCGGCACCGTGTTTGTCACATTGCTGGCAGCGCAGACAGCCAATCGGAGAGGTCCGAGTATATTTGTTGCAAAAATCGGTAAAATTAGTTCCTTTTGTGACTGGAACGCCTTCAGCATCGGTGATGATTGCGGCAAAGCCTGTCATTTTAGAAAAGGAATCCTGCAGACGCTGAAGCATTTCCACCTCAAAAAGATCAGTGAGGGTAATCTCATTATTCATACAACATGCCTCCAAAATTAATATCGTTAATCAATCAGTTCTCTGATTTTATCAAGCAATGCTTCCCGATCAACGGGTTTCAGTAAGTAGCCCTGCGGCTTCAGTGCAAGCGCACTTTTAATTTTTTCCACATCGTTGATTCCTGTAAGAAATACGACAGGAATGGTTGCAAGATAGGAATCCTTGCGAAGTTCTTCAAGAACGGCCGGACCATTCATATCAGGCATTTCATAGTCGAGAAGAATCAGGCTGACCTCCTTTGTGTTCAGGAAACGGAGCGCAACTTTACCGCTGATGGCTGTGGCAACTTCGTACTTGGTATCCAGGTATCCCTTAATGGTTCTGTGAATGATAGTGGCATCGTCAATGACCAGAATACGACGGCGGTCAGGAGCTTCGGGCTGTCTCTCGGAAAGGCCCTTTGACTCTGGTGCTTTCTCCACTTTCTCAATGACAGCGTCAATTTGTGCCAATGTGTCAAATGCGCTGTTTGCATTGGAATCCAGTGCTTTTGAGAGCGGAGAGTCCGCAGCAGTAGACAGGTAAGCTTTATGATTCTTGATAAATCTTGTGATAGTCTCTTCCATATCTGGCGTGGACATGGGAAGCTTGACACTCAGCTCGGGTATACAGTTTGGTATCTTACATGCAAAATCCAGACTCGCGGAATCTCCGATTGCAGCAAAGGGGATGTCGCTCTTGCCAAGCACGTCATGGAAGCTTGCAATTGTGACAAGATCATCTCTTGTCTCCGCACGCATGCAGTAAATAAAAATGTCCGGCTGAAAGTACTGGACATGATTTTTCAAATCATCAAACAAAACGGATGATGTCATACATTCAAATGCAAAATCCATTTGCAGAAAAAAATTACTGATGATTTTTTTGCTGTTTCCAGCCAGTAATACCTTATATTTCATTGTAAAGTCCTCCTGTTTGTTCGTGTTACTGTTGGCGAACTGGCTATCAAAAAGTGTTTTGACAACCATATCATTATTATAGTATCATAAAATGAGCAATTAATAAATACAAAGTTAAATTTTACGAAAGGTTTTGACAGAGTTTGTGAGATTTATCTAATGTGATAAGGAATCGTCGGAAAATACCCTGTGCAGATGACAAGTCAGATGCGCAGGCTATTTCAGGACAATTCCTGAGGTTTAACGTTATAGAATCATCGTATTTTCATGCATGGAACTGTATAATGGAGCTATGCAAGATAAGAAAGGGAGCAGTATAAGATGAAATTCAAAGGTATCAAAAAGAGAGAAGAAGGGAAGTTCATCACGCGTTACGATGTGGCTTACGAGACAGTGGATCAGAAGGAAAAGATTTACGAAATTATCAGCCGCAATAAAATGCTGGATTCGATCGAGGCACTCAATGGCAGCAGGCCGGATTCGGTTGTCATAATCGCCACGGACGAGAGCGGTGAAAGGCTGCTGATCAACAGGGAATTCCGCATGGCGGTCGGCGACTGGGTATACAATTTCCCGGCAGGGCTGATCGATGAGGGCGAGGAACCTGTCGAGAGCGCGAAGCGCGAGCTGTGGGAGGAGACGGGGCTGGAATTGTATGAGATGAATGATTTTATCGGACCCAGCTACAGCGCGGTCGGATTCAGCAATGAGATCAATGTGTGCGTCGTAGGGAAGGCGAGGGGAACATTCAAACCAAGTACCTCCACTGTGGAGGAGATCGAACCGGGGTGGTACACGAAAGCGGAGCTTCGCGAACTGTTGAAGACGGAGCGTTTTGCCGCAAGGACACAGGCGTACAGTTATCTGTGGAGCCGGGAATAGAGAATATATGTACGACAGTAGTGGGCAAATCGCTCTAAGAACTGGGTGGAGTGTTAGTTATATTTCCTGATTTTCAGATAAATGCCTCTGTCGTCGGCGATTTTCTGGCACGCGGCGATCTCGTCTGCGGGAAGGATATCCACGATCGAAAACTGTGTGTGCCCAAACGACGCGTTGGCGAGGGAGGCAAATTCCAGCAGTGCAGGGTAGGCGTTCTCAAATTGTGGTCTTGTGACCGCCTGGTATTTCTCAGCGGTCGGCGCGTTCAGACTGATGGACACGCTGTCGATTACCCGGGCAAGCTCCGGAACGATATTCCTGTTGTGATACAGATTGCCCAGCCCGTTTGTGTTCAGGCGGATGGAAACAGGATAGTTTTCTTTTACATAAGCGGCGCTTGCAAGCAGATTGTCGAGCGCGCAGGTAGGCTCCCCGTAGCCACAGAACACAAGTTCATCGTAGCCGGTAAAGTCAAAGGCATCGATTGCTTTTATGATTTCTTCCAGTGTCGGCTCCGTCTTGTGCCACAAGGTTTCAGAGTCGCCGACAGCGTCCTTTAGCGAGCGGACGCAGAAGGTGCAGCTGCAGTCACAGCGGTTTGTGATGTTGGCATACACCTGATTTTTGTATGTATATAAGATGTCAGCCATGGCATACCTCCTGATATAGAAAACAGTTTTTAAACAGCGTTGATCAGCCTGGATTTCGCGTGTATCCTGTCAAGCGCCAGACCAAAAATGACAAAGAAGACAGCGCTGCCGCCGGACTGAATCAGGCTGCCGGACATGGAGGCGATCAGTGCTGCCCCTGTGCCGAATAGAAGATACTCGGCGACAAAATAGCTAAAGCCTGAGATAAAATACGCGATGATGCACGCGGTCACATTGCGCGGTGTGATGATCTTTGCCGACTTGTTGGTGAAAGGGATCGTGATCAGCATCTTGATGATGATGGTTGCGGGCGCCCATATGGGAGATGTCAGCAGATCGGCGAGTCCGCCTCCGATCGCTGCCGCCGCCAGCGCATACGGTGTGGGAAGCAGCGCGGCTGCAAGGTAGATGATGGAATCGCCAAAGTGGATGTAGCCGCCGTTTATCCCTGTGGGGATATGGCAGATGTAAGCAGTCATGACGGTGATCATTGCCGCCATAAGCCCTGTGATGGTCAGATATTTTAGTCTGGTTCCTCTCTTTTCGCCCGTATGGGGCAGAGTACGTGTTGTCATAGATGAATTCCTCCTCCTATATTATTTTTATTCCAACAATAAACGCAGGTATTTTTCAAAGTAAATACCGTGGTTTTTGGGTACATTATCGCGTGATGCCTCCTCGATGGCAGGCCACAGGAAACGGACGGCTTTCTGCATCGCCTTCTCGATGGTCAGACCGTTGACCAGACTTCCCATAATGACGGAGGCAAACAGATCACCAGTGCCGGAAAAGCTCTCGCCCCGGTAAGGTGTCTCTGTATAATAGCTGTTATCGGAAGTGACAGCGAGGTTTCCCACAAAGGACTGTTCCGGCAGTTTGCGGACGATGCCTGTTATGACGATCGTCTGACTGGTACAGGCTCCAGGCAGAAGCCGGCGCGCTGTGTCCTCGATATAGGACAGATAATCTGCGTCCGACGCGCGACAGGTCAGTGCGTCATAGTCCATGTCTGCGAGAAGACACAGCTCCGTCAAATTGGGTGTAATGACACTGGCGTGTCTTGTCAGTTCCTTCATGCAGTCGAGAAGTTCCTGTGTAAAAATGCGGATGCGCCGCCCGTTGTCGCCCATGACGGGATCAGCGAGGTAGAGCGTGTCTTTGGTGTGGAATTTTTCCAGAAAATACAGGACATTGTGCATCTGCGCTGCGCTGCCGAGGTATCCCGAATATATTCCGTCAAAGGATTCCTGCATGTTTTTCCACGCATCGGTGAAGCGGTTCATTTTGTCTGTATAGTCGTCGCAGTAGTAGTGCGGAAATCCGGTCTGTGCGGATAAAATGGCGGTTGGAAGAGGGCAAGCCTGTATTCCGAGGATGGATATGACAGGGATTGCCGCAGTCAGTGAACATTTTCCAAAGCCGGACAAGTCATTGATTAAGGCTATTTTTTTCATTGTGCTGGTCTTCCTCTCACATATAGTATGTACTGGGACATGCGTTGTTGCCCAGTACAGTGGAATAAATAATACTATACAGAAAAAGTGTCTGTGTGAAAATGGACAATTATAATAATATATAAGAGGACAGTTTTGGGCGGAATTTGACCGATGGAATTTGGAATATGAATTGACATAAGGAACTGTAGGAAAATAAGTGATACAGATTGCGCAGGATATTTCTTCGAGAGTG
>CAMWXE010000124.1 GCA_947178145.1 uncultured Lachnospiraceae bacterium
ATATATTGTACCATTCTTTTGAAAAATACCCTTTTGACGGGCTAATCATAATATTCTGTTACCATAAGTAAAAGATACTCTTGTAACGAATTATTTGTTAATTTATCATCTATTAAAGCATTTTTTATACCTTTTAATGCCAAAAAAGATAATGACTCCATATACCATGCCCAAATTCATCCTCTGCACCTGCCTCTTCTTCTGCATTTGCAGCTGAAAATACTGTAACATATTCTGAGTCAAAATTTTTATCCCCTATTCCCCTTTTATATGAAACAGTGCTCTCACATGCATCAATAAAAATTAAAGCATTCGTCTTCGCTTGCTCTGCTTTTTTCATACTCCCTTTTCGGAAAAGTGTTCCCTTGCGCCACCCAATCATTCTCCAAACTTAAATTTACTTTAACCTTCCCTTATATTCTCTTGCGAAACCAAAATGATAATTTTTGATAGCCCAAATGTTCATAAAACTCGTGAGCACCTGTCCGTCGGAAACCTGATGCAAGTCCAATAAGCGAGATGTTTCGCTCACCTGCCAGCTTCTCAACACGTTCCATCAGCATTTTTCCTATACCGCAGTGCTGAAATTCAGGCAAAACGGCAAGTCCGTTCACTTTAATGTATCCGTTTGGCGGATCGATCGCTAAAGTTTCAACGGTGGTAACGAGACCGACAACATTGTCATTCACATCGGCAACAAATGTGCAGTAGCGGCTATCGCCTTTCATCTTCTCACAAGTTTTGGCAACCGTTTCATCAGTTACCGAAGAAAAGCCAAGCACATCATGCCAGATTGCTGCTACGGATATGTAATCTTTACTTTCAATTTCTCTTATAACAATGTCCATGTAAATCATTGCCTCCCTCTGTAAATTCAGGTTTATATATGCCTGATTAAAAAATATTTGCCGACTACCCTCAATGTCTGTTTATAGGCTCGTTTTCAGTAGATACACAATTCCGAGAAGGGAGTTTTCATAAGCTCATATATATTGTACCATGTCATTATATTCGATAAAACATTCTCCTTTGAATCATAGCACGATAATCTCGGCTCATTGTAAAAAGAAACTCTATGCCCTGCAAAATAAAAAAACAATCTGTCTCCCTCTTGCATTTTCTCGAAAATGCTTTCCACTACTGTATGAATATGTAACATTGTAGCATCACTATCCATCAACAAAGTATGTTCACTGACGCAAAACACTTCTCTTTCACACTTCATCCGATAAAAGTATTATCTCTTTACTTGTACCTTAAATTTTATTTGAATAGTATAACACCAGTCACTAATCTTATCAACTATCTTCTCCCCATTGCTTTACAATATATCACCGCCACCAACGTATTAAAAAACGTTGCCACAATCGCAGGCGCAATCACTGCCGCCGGATTCGCACTTCCATACTGGCTGCGATAAGCAATAATATTCACTGGTATCAACTGTAGCGACGAAATATTACAAGAACCGTGCACATCTCATTGCTGGCGGTTCTTGCGATTTCGTTGCACCACTGCACTCTTAAATGCTTTCATCATAGCTGGTGACAACTCCTCACAATCCTCATCAAATACAATAGGGCTGTTTTGCGCTTCCTCAATTTCTTTCAACTGTTCTTCTGTAGGTTTTTGTCCACTCTCAATAATATATGTCTTGGTCATAATAAAGGCTCCTTTCCGCATTTGTTGCAAGTCTGGCCGAAATCAACCGGATTGTATCTTTTCTTTCTGTAAATACCACAAACAGTATATCACCAACTTTACCTATTGCAATGTATCGATCCTCATCAACACTATGCTCAAAATCAAACATTTCAATATAATATGGATCGTCAAAAACATATGCTGCTGTCTCAAAAGAAATTTTGTGTTTCTCTTTATTTATGATATTCTTATCTTCATCCCATTCAAATTTCATGTCAGCTATTCCTCTTAAGCTGTTTTATATGGATAGTATAACATCAATTAACAAGTTCATCAATCGCATTTTCTACCCATTGCTTTGCAATATATGACCGCCACCACCGTACTAAAAAACGTCGCCACGATCGCGGGCGCAATCACCGCTGCCGGATTCGCACTCCCATATTGGCTGCGGTAGGCAATAATATTTACAGGAATAAGCTGTAATGATGAAATATTCATCACAAGAAACGTGCACATCTCATTACTGGAGGTTCTTGCCCTTATTGTATGGTTTTGTACACCGTTTTTCGCTGTTTCTGTATCCAAATATTCCTTATTTCCACGCTCTCTTTCCAGCTGTTCCAAGTCACTCATTGCCCTTAATCCCCCTTGAGTCAAGGTAGTGACACGTACTTTTTGAAAAAATTACAATTAAACATATGTTACATCCAGATAAACTTCGCATGAATGGAAATCTTTTAGAAAAGGGATGTGAAGAAAACGGATACCTTGTATTGCCTATTTTAAACAAACATGTTTCAGCATTGGAGACATTGACGAGATCGGAAAATGAGCCTCGCCACAATGATCCTTTTGACAGAATTATGGTGGCTCAAGCAAAAGCAGAAAGCTTTATGTTTCTAACACATGATTCTTTGATTCCGTATTACCCCATCAGGGGTTCCTCGCAATCTCTGTGAGGAACCCTGTCTGATATCTCTTCATATCGATCTGACAAAATTTATCTTCGCGCCTTTATGATTATCTCACACGCTTCCAGCTCCGGCGAGGACGCATGGACTTTGATTTCCCCGCATTCCCCGTCAGACTGGATCAGCGCCAGAATCAGCCCGGAGAAAGCATGTCTGCACGAAGCCTTGTCATTTTCCCTGCATCCCGGATCACCATTTCCAAGTCCCAGTAAAGCGCCTGCGCCGGTGACTTTAAAGGTGACGTTATGGTCCGCATCCGGTACGATGGTTCCGCTGCCGTCTACAATGGATACTTTCACACAGGCGACATCCGCACCGTCTGCCTGGATGGTCTGTCGGTTTGCTTCCATACAGATTGCCGACGCTTTTCCCGCTGTTCTCTGGACATCCGTTGCCGCATGTTCTCCGCCGCGGTATCCGACCGCCGTCAATTCGCCGGCCTGAAACGGCACTTCGTACTCAATCCAGTCGCCTGCCAATGGCTTTCTGCCCAGGGAGGTTCCATTTAAAATCAGATCGGCTTCATCGCAGTTTGTGTACAGGCGCACTGTCTTTATCTCGCCTTCCTTTTTCCATGTCCAGTGAGGCATAATGTGAATCAGCGGCGCGTCTTTCATACGCGCTTCATAATAGTAACAGTCGTCTTTTGGAAAACCACAGGTGTCCATAATACCGAAATTAGAGCAGACCTGATATTCTTTTAACGGGGTCGTCTCCCCTCTGTAATCAAATCCTGTCCAGATGAAAAAACCTCCTGTTTTTTGGTTGTCCTGATAGAATTTCCAGGTCTGCCACGGGCGCGCAGTTCCCCCCGCATGCGGTCCGCCTTCGCCGCCCATCATGACGTACCGGGTTCCGTAGCTGGAGCAGTGCCCCCGCTCTTTGTTATCTTCATAAATTCCCCGGGTGGTATACCAGGAAGCGCTTTCTGTGCTCAGAAACTTCATCTTTGGATATCTGGCAGACAAGTTATGAATCTGGTTATTGTTCAGGGACGACTCCGCATAGTTCATGCCAAATACGTCATAGATTTCCATGCCGTATTTTGCGGCCATCTCCCCGGACAAAAATGCCTCTGCTGACAAGAACAGGCGGCTGTCGTCCAGATTCCGCGCAAAGGGAAGCAATTTGTCCAAAATTCTCAGCGCCTGATAACTCCCCGCGAAAATCTCCTCATTGGACATGCTCCATGCAAATACACAGGGATGATTTCTGGAGCTTTTGATCAGTTCTTCTAGGTCTTCCATTCGATGTCTGCTTGTCTCTATAATCCTGTTTTCATTCATTACCAGGATTCCCATCTGGTCACAGGCATCCAATAGTTCCAGTGTCGCCGGATTGTGCGAAGAACGAAATGCATTGAATCCGACTTCCCGGATTTTCTGGATCTTATAATTCTGAATCGCATCCGGTATCGCAGCCCCCACTCCGGCAAAATCCTGATGAAAACAGGTCCCGTACAAAGGCGTTTTCACACCGTTTAACAGCAGCCCCTCGGAGGTATATTCAATGCTGCGGATTCCAAAAGTCGTCTGATAACAATCCACCAGCCTGTCTTCTACAAAGATTTCCGTGATCGCTGTGTAAAGGCACGGGTTTTCACAGTCCCAAAGTCTGGCATCCGTCACTTCCAGCTGGCAGTTTTGAACGTTTTTTCCATACAAAGGAATCCTTCCCGCAGTCTTTGCCTGCCCGATTTCCTGCCCGTCGGGGTCGACAATGGTTGTGCAGGTGCTGTACGGTACTTCCGCAGAAGTCTCATTGCAGACGGTTGTCTCAATTTCCAGAACAGCATCGTTTCCTATTACAACTGGCTTTACAAATACGCCCCAGCGGTCCACATGAATGTTCTCGTAAATCGTCAGCCAGGTGTGGCGGTAGATGCCGCCGCCTTCATACCACCAGCCCTCGCTTCCGTTTGTTGTATCACAGCGGACTAATATGACATTGTCGCCTTCCTGAACGCCATATTTTGTAAGTTCCGTCACGTCAAACTGAAACCCTGTGTATCCGGAATAATGATCCCCGATAAAACAACCGTTGTACCAGAACGAAGCGTTGCGCATCACGCCGTCAAATTCCAGCACAACCCGTTTTCCAAGGGCACTTCTGGGAACCTGAAAGGTCTTGCGGTAGTATGCGACACCGTCTGGAATATATCCCTGCGCCCAGTCCGCATTATCGCCCGTGACGCCGATTTCCAGGCGGAAATCGTGCGGAAGATTTACTTTTTTCCAGTTTTTTATTGACTTGGCTGTATCTGGCAGCTTTCCCATCAGCATGCTGCCTGCGTCAATCTCATCCTGGACTTCCTCTCCGACCGGCAGGATGTCCTGCAGGGCCCGCAGCATCTTTCCTGCTCCTGCAAAGGGTTCAAACTGTTCTCCGTCCACCGCATTTGTGATTCCTGCAAGCATTCCGCTCTTTGCATATGTTTTTGGGATTGGTCCGATTTCGTCAATATTATACATCCAGTCTTTGTCAAAATTCTGCTTGTTTCTCATAGTGATACCTCCTTGCGTGCTGTGGCACGCATACCAGTCAATAGTATGCCGCCACGTTATGTTTCCGCCTGTTTTCTGCGTTCCTCTAATTCCTTAACAATTTTTTTATGTTCTTTGTCTGTAAAACGGTTGAACAGCATTGGTATTATGGAAATCATTCCCAGCACGGCGGCAAACAGTGTAAAGGCCCCATGTATCATGCCCTGTGTCCTGCTCGTCACCTGATTTGGCACATAACCTGCCGTTTCGAGAACGATTCCCGTCACACCGGCGCTTAACGCCATGCCAATCTTTGCTGACAATGTCTGTGTAGAGCTAATCAATCCCTCCTGACGGTTCCCGAATTTCCACTCTGCATACTCGATGGTATTTGTCAGCATTGTGGAGGCCACTACGGTAGAGATTCCAAGGGGAATGCTCGTAAGCGAATATAAAACCATTGCCAGCGGGACATTCTGAAATCCGACAAAGAAAAAGACAATGTCCACCGCAATTCCAAACACTTTTGCGCCGATAAATATGGATTTGGAATCAAACCTTTTGGCAAACGCCGGCGCGATCATCAGGCCGACCACCATTCCCGGAAGAAACAGCAGGCTGAATATCGGAATCAGACCCTCGGAACCAATACAGTCCTTCACATAATAAATCACCATTCCCTGTTTGAGCATCGTTGCGATATTGCCAATCAGCCCGCAGCTCAGCAGCAACAATAATGGTCTGTTCTGCACAATTGCCTTCGCCGAACTTTTCAAAGTGATTTTCTGGTTGGGCACTGGCTGGACATGTTCCCTGATATTTGCAAATCCGATGATGTAAAAAGCAGCTCCTGAAATTCCTACCACCAGCGCAGTCATCATATACCCTTTGGCTTTATCTCCCTGCCCCAGTACAGAAATCAGCGGAATTGCAATCACTCCGAGGATGGTCGAAGCCAGAGTGGTTGTCATGCGGGAAAGACTGATGATCTTAGAGCGTTTCGGCACATCGGAAGACATCGCTGCCGGCATTGTCCAGTACGGCACATCGACGGCGGTAAACGCCATGCTCATCATCACATACGTCACTCCTGCATAGGCAATTTTCATTGCCGGCGATAAGTCCGGTGTGCTGAAGTTCAGAACCAGAAAGACCACAATGATCGGTGCCATAAACAAAAGCCATGGCCGGTAACGGCCCCATCTCGTTCTCGTGTGGTCTGCAATGGTTCCCATCATCGGGTCATTCACACCATCCCATACTCTGGTCAGCAGCATGATAATACTGGCCGCTCCGGCCGAAATCCCAAAGATATCGGTATAGAATACCAGCATATAACTGCTCCATAGGCCAAAGATAAGATTCTGCCCAAATCCTGCTATGGCGTGTCCGAACATTTCGCGCCCGGTGACTTCGCCTTCGGCAACCTGCGACATAACTGCATTTTTTCCTACCAGTTTCATAATCTTCCTCCTTGTCTGTATTGTTTGTTGTGCCCGTAACATTGAAGATACGGAATCGTTATGTTATGGTTCTATTTTTGCATGAAAGTCAAATAATTATAATGTCCCAGACACGACAACTTTCACGATTCCATGACGTATCCAGACATTCTGTATGATCACGCTTTTTATATTCAAAATTTGCTGACAGAGACAAGCCAGAACCGATATTTTTTAGTACAAAAAAACAGCGCCGCACAAACCGCCAGTGAATGGTTCACTGGCGCCTGCACAGCGCTGCACATCCTGTCATATAACAGCCTTCAAAACAGATTAAACTTTTTGTCCGTACACTCTTTTGCACTCACCTGGCAGAATGCCAAACTCGTCTTTAAACATGCCGTAAAAGTGCGAATGGTTTTTAAATCCCATGCACTCTATCACCTCTGCCACACTCATATTCGTCTCGATCAGAAGGCTTTTTGCCTTGTGAAGCAATATTTTCTGACAATACCTTCCAATGGGAAAACCCGTGAATTTTTTCACGATTCTGTTCAGGTAGTCTCCGCTGTAATTGAGCTCGCTGGACAATTCCTGCCGGTTATACTTGCCCGGATTTTCTTCCACGAGGCTCTTAATATGCTCAAACAGCTGTTCTTCGACTGTGGATGCCAGTGTGATATATAAAATACGGTGGTATTTCTGGTTCTGCAGCTCGAAAAACAGGCGCTCTACCAACCCATGAAAAATGTGCAGATACCCCGGCGATTTTTCCATCAGTTCCTTTGTCATCTGTTCCAACAGGTCATAAATATTCTGAACTCCCGATTCCACCTCTGCAAATACATGCAGATAATCTTTTTTGTATGCAGATGTTTCCGTCAGATTCGCTGTCAGAAACCGATAGATGATTCCTGACGCAGTTCTGACATTTTCCAACAGCTGCCCGACATACTCTTTTGAGAGGCACAGATACACGACAAAGAAGTCATTTCCTGATATCTCACAATGTTTCGTATTGCGATTGATAAAGCATCCTTCTCCCTTTTGGTACAGATAGGTGTTGCTCTCGATCTGCTGCTCTACCGAACCCTCTAACACATACATGAATTCATAATAATCATGCTGATGCATTTTGATGCCCCATTCATCCGGAAATATCATGTTTCCGTCCTGACTGTCCCCGCTCGTATCCCTTCCTGCAGCAAATTTCTTTTCCCCGCTGATTCCGCCAAAACGAATATTCCACTTTTTTCCATACTGGCCTCCCGACATGACATTAATACAGAATGGCGCATTCAGATACCGCATGTGATCCATTCTGAGCATTTCAGAATATTCCTCCTGCGCTTCGTCCGGCACAATATTCAGTTTATTATTCAGCGCATACAAAGGGAATATAAACATGTTTCAACCACCCGCATCACAATTTTTTCCTATTATCGCATAGCCGTAAACCATATGTCAACCCAGTATTCCGACCAGCCAGAAATTGGAATTCTGAATGCGGCTGCAGTGTTCTATTTCTTACAGATAAACATTCCCGTGGATTTGTGGATAAACATGGCTCCTTCGCGGTTCAGCTTATCCTGTATTGCTGCCAGCAGTTCACGGCCTCTCTGCTCCAGAATCAGCGGGGCGTTGCCCGGGTAGGAATAGATATAGTCGTAGATGACCTGGGGATCATCTACGATCAGGTCGTTGTCCTGATCCTGGCGTTCCACTTGGGCAAAGTGTCTCGTCAGCTGGGGGGCAGCATTTTCCAGGTGAAATCCGCCGGTCAGGTTTTGGATGGGCATCTCAATCCGGGGATCGAAGTCGATGACAAGCTGGTGCAGTTCCTGCATGTGTGTATCTCCCACAGTGGAACAGTAGAAAGTGCCCTTCGATTTCAGCGCCCGCGCGATGGAGGACAGACAGGTGTCACGGCGCTCCACGTGGTACAGCATGTGGTTGGCAATGATGCGGTCATAGGAGGCCGGGGGCAGCTCCAGAGTATTGGCGTCCAGAATCCGGTACGCAATATGAATCCGGCGCACCTCAAGTTCTTTTTCATAGGGAGCCAGGTTTTGGCGGGTCTGTTCCAGCATTTCCGCGGAGCGGTCCGTGAGGACCAGATTTAGACCTTCCGGCAGCAGATGAATGCGGTCCATCCAGAGCAGTCCTGTGCCGCAGCCCAGTTCCAGTACAGTCTCTTCCGGCTGCAGGTTCAGACGTTCATAGACCCATTCCATCCAGCCCTGGGAGCTGGTGGAGTAGTTGTGAATATTGATCCGGCGTTTTAGATTCTCGGGATTTTGATATTGTTCCAGCACTTTCTCATCACTGGTCAGCAGGTTCAGGCAGCGAACCAGAACCTGCCATTTGTCCTCCTGATCACTGTGCTGTGCCAGTTCAATGGTGGAAATCAGCAGTTCCAACTGTTTTTTCTTTTCCAGAAGCAGACTCTTCTGCTGTGCGAGAATCGCCTCCTGATCCAGGGCATGCGCTTCCTGGGCGGCAATCAGCTGCTGAATCTGTTCCAGTGAAAAGCCCAGGTATTTCAGCATCATAATCCGCTGCAGCAGAGCCAGGGATCCCTTATCGTAGTAGCGGTAGCCTGTGTCTGAGTGGGAGACTGGGGGCAGCAGCCCCTTGGTGTCATAGTAGCGTATCGTGCGCAGGGAGATTCCGGCGATTCGCGCGATTTCCCCAGCAGTATAATATTGATTGTCCATCGTTTACCTCCATTTTCTGTTCTGCACCAGTGCGGCATGTATCAGATATCTGTACTTTTATCATACAGGGTAACGTAAGGTTACAGTCAAGAAAAATTTGAATTTCTTCCTATTGTCTGCTTTTATAATGGAGTAGGAACCATAGATAGAAGAACAATCAATCGCATTTTCTTTACAAAGCTTTTTGATTATGGTAAATTATAAATAATTGGGTTTATCACTGAAATACAAGGAAAGGGATGGCAATCAATGCAGAATAAAGGAAAATACTATATCACAACGGCGATCGCGTACACTTCCGGCAAGCCGCATATCGGGAACAATTATGAGATCGTGCTGGCGGACAGCATAGCGCGCTATAAGAGGAAGGACGGTTACGACGTCTTTTTCCAGACAGGTACGGATGAGCATGGTCAGAAGATCGAACTCAAGGCGGCGGACGCAGGTGTGACGCCCAAAGCGTTTGTGGACAATGTGGCGGGAGTCATCAGGGGACTTTGTGATCTGCTCAACATCTCCTATGACAAATTTATCCGCACAACGGACGAGGATCACGAGAAGCAGGTGCAGAAAATATTTAAACGCCTGTACGATCAGGGTGATATCTACAAGGGCGCGTACGAGGGAATGTACTGTACGCCCTGCGAGTCTTTCTGGACAGAGTCGCAGTTAAAGGACGGCAAGTGCCCGGACTGCGGGCGTGAGGTGAAGCCGGCGAAGGAGGAGGCTTATTTCTTTAAGATGAGCAAATATGCCGACAGACTGATCGACCACATCAACAAACACCCGGAGTTTATCCAGCCTGTATCGCGCAAAAATGAGATGATGAACAATTTCCTGCTCCCGGGATTACAGGATTTGTGCGTGTCGCGCACTTCATTTAAGTGGGGAATACCAGTTGACTTTGATGACAGACATGTCGTTTATGTGTGGCTTGATGCGCTCACAAACTATATCACGGGCATCGGCTATGACGCGGACGGAAACAGCACAGAGCAGTATCAAAAGCTGTGGCCGGCAGACCTGCATCTGATCGGAAAAGATATTATCCGTTTCCATACGATTTACTGGCCGATTTTCCTGATGGCGCTCGGGGAGGAGCTCCCGCATCAGGTATTTGGCCATCCGTGGCTGTTGCAGAACAATGACAAGATGAGCAAGTCAAAGGGAAATATCATGTATGCGGATGACCTTGTCGAGTTGTTCGGCGTGGACGCAGTGCGGTATTTCGTGCTGCATGAGATGCCGTTTGAAAATGACGGTTCGATCACATGGGATCTGATGGTTGAGCGTCTCAATTCCGACCTTGCCAATACCCTTGGAAACCTTGTGAACAGAACGATTTCCATGAGCAACAAATACTTTGGCGGCGCGGTGGAAAACAAAGGGGCCGCGGAGGCGGTCGACGAGGATTTGAAGGCGGTTGCAACGGGAACGTATGACAAGGTTGCGGCAAAGATGGCAGAACTGCGCGTTGCCGACGCGCTGACGGAAATCTTTAACCTGTTCAAGCGCTGCAATAAATATATTGATGAGACAGAGCCGTGGGTGCTTGCAAAAGACGAGGCGAAAAAGGACAGGCTCGCCACTGTCCTGTACAATCTTGTGGAGGGTATTTCGATTGGCGCCGGACTGCTTGAGCCATTTATGCCGGAGACTGCGCAGAGAATTATGAAGCAGTTAAACAGCGGGGTTCGCGACTTCGAATCGACAAAGACATTCGGTGTCTATCCATCAGGGACAAAGGTGACGAACGCACCGGAAATCCTCTTTGCGCGTCTGGACGCGAAGGAGGTTGACGCCAAAGTAGCAGTGCTTGTGGAGAGGCAGGCGGCAGAGGCAGGCGGGGCGCAGGAGGCAGAAAATGACACAAGTGTCACAGATGTGATTGACATCGAGCCGAAGGCAGAGATCACGTATGAAGACTTCATCAAGATGCAGTTTCAGGTGGGAGAGATTCTCTCCTGTGAAGCAGTTCCAAAATCGAAGAAACTTCTGTGCAGCCAGGTGAAAATCGGCTCACAGGTGAAGCAGATCGTATCTGGTATCAAGGCATTTTACAGCCCGGAGGAGATGGTGGGCAAGAAAGTGATGGTGCTTGTGAACCTGAAACCGGCGAAGCTGGCAGGCGTACTGTCAGAGGGCATGCTTTTGTGTGCGGAGGACGCGGACGGAAACCTTGCGCTGATGACGCCGGAGAAGGCGATGCCGTCAGGGGCAGAGATTATGTAATAACAGTGGAAAGTTATTCTAAGTCAGCAAAGGACACTGACTAAGAATAACGAAATTCC
>CAMWXE010000125.1 GCA_947178145.1 uncultured Lachnospiraceae bacterium
CGGGCTCTCAACACTTTTATACTAGATTATGTGTATAATTTATCGGGAGTTTAGGCTTCAATGATTACAATTTCTTTTGCTGACAGATCCAGCGCCTTGCAAATTGCTGGAACTACCTTCACCCTGCCGATTCTGTTTCCATTCAGGGCGTTAGATACTGCCTGCTGACTAACTCCACCTTGCTTTGCAATTTCTGTAGCTGTTATTCCTTTTTCAGCCATTGCAAGGTAAATCTTTTTTGTGTCCAATTTAATTTTCATGCTTTCACCTCTTTTCATAATACATCTTGACACAATATATAGCTTGTGTTAATATTACTTTTAACAAGCTATAGATTGTGTCAACACTTAAAAACAAGTTTTTTATTGTTTTACTCATGTTCCTATGCTATACTTTTAAAGGGTGATGAATTTATGAATATGGGAGAACTTATAAAAAAACGAAGAACCGCACTAAAAATAACTCAAAAAGAACTTGGTCAACGCTTAAATGTTTCACAACAAATGATTGGTCAATGGGAAAATAGTACTGATAATAATATAAAATTGTCAACATTAGGAAGAATTGCTGATGCTCTTGATTGTCATATATTAGATTTATTAGACGATCTAAGTGTTGACAAATATTATGAGTCAATTGATGAATCTTTACTAGCTTATTATGAAAGTATAGGTTATAGTATCGAATTTAGCGATGGGGATAGTATTATCATTTCTCATAATGACTATAGTTACAAAGCTAATTTTAATGATTATTGTGGCATCGTTTTTAATCTTGAATGTGAAGCTGAAAAAATAATTAAAGATGTTATAGCAGACCATATAAATACTAGATTTGAAAAAGCATCAAAAGATTAGAAAAGGGGGGTATCCAGTAACGCCACCCTTTCTGGTACTGAACAACGATTTGTTACCGAGTCTGAAACAACCTACCATTTTTCTCACATCGGGAAAATGGTAGATACAGCACTGCTACTATTCCATATGGCAGCAGTGCAGCGCACCATGATAATATAATATGCTTACCTGGGGAGCCGGGGGACGTGCTCTCACCCAATCCGAGACCCAAACGGAAGGTGGTGGGTATTATGAGTACATATGAGGAATTTATGGTGCTTTTGACTATGGGACTTCTGATCGTTGCAATTCTGAATTTGAAAAATAAAAAATAGCCGTCCTGCTCCTGAGAAAAGTAGACGACTATTTTTTAACATAATTGATTTTCGCCGGGTCGGGTGACTGGCACTCACCTTCCGGCTCCCCTGTTAAGCATATTATAATCCAGTGTGGTGTTTTTTGTCAATATTAAAATTTGCCGCAACATACCAGTTGCGACGTCGCAACAAACCACAACAGCCAGGAGCTACCAACTCCCGGCTGCAAAGGATACCATTGCCTGATGAATCGGCTACAGTATATAACTACGCAATATGATTGTAGCATATTTTTCTGCATCCGGCAATGGGTGTATTTTTTATACTCAAAATTCACAGAAAGGACGTGGATAAATGCCGCGCGGGAAAGCTATCAGGAACAAGAACAGCTATGGCACTGTTGTAAAGCTGTCAGGCAATCGAAGGAATCCATATGAAGTCAGGGTTAACACCAGAATGGACGAAAGATATTATCCTGTCTATGACGTTCTGGGGCGCTATGCCACCCGTGAAGAAGGGCTGATCGCACTGGCCGAGTACAACAAGAACCCATACGACCTTAATAAATCCAAACTCACATTCAGTGAACTATATACAGCTTTTTATCATGACAAGTATGAGTCATCCGGGAAAAGTTTTTCCAGAAGCTCTAAAGACTGCACACGCTCCGCATACAATCACATGGAACTGCTTCATGATCGGCTGTACAAAGATATCAGGGTAAACGACTTCAAAGCTGTATTTGCCCATACAAAAAACGGCAAAGCCCTGTCTCATGCCATGCAGGAACACATGAAGAACCGCATTGTCCAGATGGACAAATTTGCCCTGCAGAATGATATCATCAGTAAAGGCTATGCATCCTTTGTAAACATTACTGTTGAGGAAGATGACAAGCCTGGTGTGCCATTTACACATGATGAGCTTGTGAAGTTATGGCAGCACCAGACCGCCCCATGGATTGATGCAGCTCTGATATTCATCTATTCCGGCTGGAGAATATCAGAACTGAATAATATGCCCATTGAAAATATCAATCTGTCAGACTGGACCTTTAAGGGCGGTGTCAAGACTGCTGCCAGCAAAGACAGGATCGTGCCAATCCATTCATCAATTCGCGACATGGTAGCTGATCGGATTGCTGACAATGGCAGCAGGCTATTTATCGAACATGGCAAACCAATCAGCAACACACTATTGTCAAAGCGCTTCAAAGCCGCCCTGGCTGCTGCAGGTATCATAACCGAACATACAATACATGATTGTCGGCATACGTTTACATCACTTCTCGATACTGCAGGAGCAAATCCCATATGCATTGACCGCCTTGTTGGCCACGCTTCCAAAAGCATCACATCAAAGGTATACACACATAAGGACATAGAGGAATTGCGGGTAGCAGTTGAATTGATAAAAGCACCTGAATGTTAGTTCGTTTCAGGTGCTTATTTTATGTCACTAGCTTGTCACTAGTAGCGTATTTTTTGCTGAATTTTTCATTCTACATAAAATCAAAAATGCTGTAAAATCAAGGCTTTTAAGGTTTATGAAATTTCTCGAAACAGGTGTTTGTTAAGCGAAACTTAAATCAGGTGTGTTTATTCTGTGAATTATAGCCCAAACTAAATTTATGACCACAAACGATTCTCAGGAACTGTTCAGAAATAACCTGTGCATCTTGACTTGTCTATTTCTGAACAGTTCCTTATTGACATCCTGCGCTGTCTGTATTATGATATACTGGTACTACCAGTCAGGCACTTAACAATGAAATACTGCGCAAAATGTTATAATTTTGCTTCTGGCTTGTCCAGATTAGGAGATGATAAGTTATGAAATTCTTACGACAATTTGGAATTATCCTGTTACTGTCCTTTCTCGGGGAGCTGCTTCACATCTTCATACCGCTTCCCATTCCGGCGAGCGTCTATGGGCTGATTCTCATGCTGACGGCACTCTGCACAGGAATCATCAAACTGACACATGTCAAAGAAACCGCAGACTTCCTGATTGAAATCATGCCGGTGATGTTCATTCCTGCAGCGGTCGGCCTTCTGGACTCCTGGTCTGCCCTGCGGCCCGTCTGGATTCCTGTCACTGTCATCACAATACTGACCACCATCATTGTCATGGCTGTGACAGGACAGGTTACGCAGTATCTGATTCGAAAAGAGCAACAAAAAAAGCAGGGAAAGGAGCACTCAGACAATGAAACTATATCTCATTGACTCGATCTTTTTTGGAGCAGTGATCAGTCTTGCCGCATATGAGGCTGGACTCCTGATCAAAAAGAAATTCAAGCTGGCAATCCTGAATCCGCTGCTGATTGCCACGGTCTGCGTCATGGCAGTGCTGCTGCTCCTGAAGGTAGAATACACACACTATCATGAAGGGGCAAAGTACATTAGCTATCTGCTGACACCAGCTACCGTCTGTCTGGCAATTCCCCTCTATCAACAGCTTGAGCTGCTCAAGAGAAATCTGAAAGCTGTCTTCGGTGGAATCACCGCCGGTGTGCTCGCAAGCCTTGTCAGTGTCTTTCTGCTGGCAAAATTGTTCTCTCTGACCCACGAACAGTATGTGACACTGCTTCCCAAATCGATCACCACCGCCATCGGAATGGGCGTCTCGGAAGAACTGGGCGGTATCCCGACCATCACAGTCGCTGTCATCATTGTCACAGGAATTCTCGGAAATGTCATCGCGGAATTTGTGTGCAGGATCTTTCGGATAGAGGAGCCGATTGCAAAGGGATTGGCCCTTGGCACTGCTTCCCATGCGATTGGCACTGCAAAAGCAATGGAGCTCGGGGAAGTCGAAGGGGCTATGAGCAGCCTGGCCATTGCTGTTGCGGGACTGATGACCGTCGTGGGTGCCTCCATCTTTGCCAGCTTGATGTAAGAAACTGTTTTGGGACTGTTTGGAACTGTTCAGAGATGATTTATGTAATAACGTGTGATAAGGAGCTGCTCTATGAACGATACAAAAGTTTATCTCTTAGTCATTGACCATATCAAAAGTTTATTTCAACAGGGAAAACTCACCTTTGGCGGAAAGCTCCCTTCTGAGAGACAGCTGATGGCAACGCTCGGTCTTAGTCGAAACTCCGTCCGCGAGGCCCTGCGAAGTCTGGAAAATATGGGTATCATCGAAAGCCGGCACGGACAGGGAACATTTCTTGTAAACCACATTGGCAACAGTCTGGGCAGTATCTTCTCCCTGCTGCTTTTTATGAATGAGTGCAGTGAGGCAGAAGTCAACGAACTTCGTCAGAGCATTGAGATTGGCGCTTATCTGATCGCGGTAAGCCAGGCTGATGATGACCAACTTCGAGCACTCAACCTCTGCCTTGACCAACTCAAACACAGCAGCGCAGAGGAGCGGGCAGCGATAGATAAACAATTCCACGACACGCTGATTCAAATGTCAGGAAACCGTCTGCTCATACTGCTGCGTGAGACCCTGTCACCGCTATTTGAGAATACAATTCAGGAAAAGCTGACTCATATCTCATCAGAGGAGTGGAAAACACTTCTGGTCCATCATGAACATATATGCACATGCCTGACTGCACGGGAAAAAGCGTCTGGTATTCGCGCAATTGTGGAACATTACGATTTTATTGACAGCGTGTGTTAGCATATTGGCCAATTGCCGCGATAAGACATATCGCTCAAAATTTGCCAAAATTTGGGCAGGAGAAAACACTCCTGCCCATGTTATCTTTAAATCAGTGATTCATATAATTTCGTGATATCTTCCACACTGGTCTCTTTCGGATTGCCCGGTCTGCACGCGTCATCATATGCTGACTGCGCAAGGAACGGAATGTCCTCCCTCTTGACGATTTCTTTCAAGTCTGCCGGGATTCCAACGTCCTGCGACAGCTTCTTCACTGCATCGACCGCCGCCTTGCGGTACTCCTCCTGCGACATATCGTCTACGCCCTGCACGCCCATCGCCCTTGCAATCTCGCGGTACTTCTCGCCTGTGGCCTCCGCGTTGTACTCCATGACAGTCGGAAGGATAATCGCATTGGCGACACCGTGCGGCGTATCATACAAAGCGCCCAGCGGGTGCGCCATAGAATGCACGATTCCAAGTCCTACATTGGAGAATCCCATGCCGGCAACATACTGTCCGAGCGCCATGTCCGCTCTGCCCTCCGGTGTGTTGTCAACTGCACCTCTCAGCGAGCGCGCTATGATTTCGATTGCCTTTATGTGGAACATATCGGACAGCTCCCATGCGCCTGCTGTGATGTAGCCCTCAATCGCATGTGTGAGCGCATCCATACCGGTCGCTGCAGTCAGTCCCTTTGGCATAGTTGACATCATCTCCGGGTCTACAAACGCAACGACGGGAATGTCTTTCGGGTCTACGCAGACCATCTTGCGGTTCTTTGCCACATCCGTGATAACGTAGTTGATGGTTACCTCAGCAGCTGTTCCCGCCGTGGTCGGCACTGCAAAGATTGGCACGGACTTATTCTTCGTAGGCGCCACACCCTCAAGGCTTACCACATCCTCAAACTCCGGATTGTTGATGATGATACCAATAGCCTTGGCCGTATCCATGGAAGAACCGCCGCCGATCGCGATCAGGTAATCTGCTCCGGATTTCTTAAATGCCTCCACACCGGTCTGCACATTTTCGACTGTTGGATTCGGCTTAATCTCAGAGTACAGTTCATACACCATTCCCGATCCCTCAAGGACATCCAGCACCCTCCTGGTCACGCCGAATTTCACCAGATCCGGATCAGAACACACAAATGCCTTCTGAAATCCTCTTCCCTTTGCCTCGGGCACAATATCCTGAATTGCACCTGCTCCATGATAAGATGTCTCGTTCAATACAAATCTGTTTGCCATACGTCTTTCTCCTTTTCTTTTATTTACTTTTCATATAAAAAATTCTCAGGCAATGTCACCTTGAAATCCTTTGCGAGATTCCTGAAATCATCCGGCATGATTGTCTGACGCTTATTGGGCTGTATGGACAGCATCTTCACCAGAATCTCCGCCGATTTCTCCACAGTATGCATCAGTCCAAAAGTCAGGTCAAAATCCTCACCGGCCGCAAACATTCCATGATGTGCCCATATCGCGACATCGCAGCACTTCATCAGCTTGCTCGTCTCCACTGCGATCTCTCGTCCGCCGGGAACCATCCACGGCACAACACCGATTCCGTCAGGAAATACAACAGGGCACTCGGTAGCCATCTCCCACAGCTCCCTCGTAAACACTTCATCGCTCAAGGGCAGCACAAACGTCAGTGCGATCACATTGGTGGTGTGCGCGTGATAAATAACGCGGTATCTGCCGTCTGTCACTTCCTTTTTCACCCCATGGTTCATCAGATGGGAAGGCAGCTCCGAAGTCGGTCGGCCGCCATTTACAAGCCCCCACACAATCCGATAACGCTCGCCCTTGTCATCGAGCTCAATCATGCAAATCGAATCTTCCGGCTTGATGATGACATTCCGAAAATATTTTCCGCTTCCTGTCACCAGAAAGTACTCTCCGGCAAGCTTTGGAACGGCTGTGCCGATCGGCTGCCATTCCCCCGCCGCGAAGTTCTCCTTCACAGACTCCACTTCCTCCGGCTTTACGCGGTATGACAAGTTACCGCCGTTTCTTTCGTGCCAGCCCTGCTGCCAGCCGTCATCCGCCATGCGGATAAAACCCTGTACAAACTCTGCATCCAAAAATTTCATATATATCAGCCTCCATTATTCAAAGTTCTTTTCACACTTCCAAACATGCCGCCATGCAGCACAAACAATCCATGAGAATAATCGCTGCCCTTTGCGATTCTTCTGTGTGAAGCTTTAGATTTTCTTAGGCGGCGTTTTCCAGGTACCTTAGAAAATCTCTTCACACTGTTCTCTTTGACAATACTTCCTCTTCATATTTCTTAACTGCATCAAACCAGCTGTGATCGGCAATCACGCCGCACTGCCTGCAGTACTCCTCCCATACATCCCCGAACGGGTAAGTCTTGATGTCCTCCTGCATTACCATCAGCTCTGTCATGCGGTTCTCGTCCTGCAGCTTCTTAAGCTCCGCGTTCGGTGTGCACAGCGCGCTCAAAAGCGCCTTCTGCCAGTTGCGGAATCCCACAGTCCATGCGGAAATTCTGTTAATGCTCGCATCAAAATAGTCCAGTGCCATATATACGCGGTCCAGCGCATCATTGCGGACGATCTCCTTTGCCATTTCCTTTGTCTCATCATCAAACAGTACAACATGGTCGCTATCCCAGCGGATCGGTCTTGTAATGTGCAGCGCGATTTCCGGGAAAAAGCACAGCAGCGCCGGAATCTTGTCTGACACCACTTCTGTCGGGTGATAGTGACCGTTGTCCATCAAGGGCAGGCAGCCGTCATGCGTCGCCGCAAAGGTCAGCGTAAACTCTGCGCTTCCAGCCGTGAACGCCTCGACACCGATGCCGAATACCTTCGACTCCACGCAGGGCTTTACCAGCTTCCTGTCAAATGGCTCTGACAAAATCTGCTCAATGGAATCCTTATAGCGAAGGCGCGGCCCCATGCGGTCAGCGGGGATATCTTTGTAACCGTCTCCTGTCCAGATGTTCATCACGCAGGGCACTCCTGTCTGCTCCGCAAAATACTGCGAGATGCGAATACATGCCTTTCCGTGCGCAATCCAGAACTTCCTCGTCTCCTCGTCAGGGCTTGACAGCGTCAGTCCATCCTTAATCTTATCATGGGAGAAAAAAGTGGGATTAAAGTCGATTCCCATATTTCTTTCTTTTGCAAATTCCACCCACTTTGCAAAATGCTTCAGTTCGATTTTGTCGCGGTCTGCAAACTCGCCTTCCCCGAAAATGGCATAGCTTGCGTGCAGATTCAGCTTCTTTTTGCCGGGCATCAGTTTCAGCGCCTGGTCCATATCCTGCATCAGCTCTTCTGGCGTCCTCGCCTTTCCAGGATAGTCGCCTGTCGTCTGGATTCCCCCTGTCAGGGGCCCGTCGTGGTCAAAGCCTGTGACGTCATCGCCCTGCCAGCAGTGCAGGGAAACCGGAACCTCCATCAGCTTCCTGATGGCTGCGTCCGTGTCCACGCCGACTGCGGCATACTTTTTCTTTGCTTCCTCGTACCTTTCGTTCTGATTCATATTTCCTCCATTTCTGCGTGTTTGTCTGCACGCTCTATGATATAGTGACTCCATATCCCATCCATCTCGTTTTTTCCAATGAAACTTTTTTCAACCATACAAATCTTCCGTCCGCTCCGATTTATTGATATCTATTTATTGGAAAAGACTCTGAAATACATTTTCTTGCGTCTTCCAGACTGCTAAGCACTCCGTCCGCAATCATCTGCACCGCAAGGTTTCCGATTGCCGTCGCCTCCACCGGCCCCGCCAGAACTTTGTTTCCTGTTGCCTTCGCCGTCAGGCGGTTTAAGTAATCCGCGTTCGCGCCGCCTCCTATGATGTGAATGCTGCCATAACTTTTGCCAGTCATATCCTCAATTTCCTTCCTGGCATCCGCGTAACACTTTGCCAGACTGTTGTAGATCACTGCCGCTGCTTCCGCGATTCCTTCCGGCTCTTTCTGTCCAGACTCCCTGCACGCCGCTTTCACTTCCTCTGTCATGTTCGCCGGCGCAAGAAAACGGTCATCATTGCAGTCTACAATTGACGTGATGTCACACTTTGACGCCGCCTCACAGATTTCGCCAAATCCGAGCGCACCGCCAATTTCTTTTTTGACAGACTGTATCATCCAGAGTCCCATGATATTTTTCAGATAGCGGAAGCGGTACTGATAGCCGCCCTCATTTGTGAGATTGTGCTGCCTGCTCTCCTCACTGCAGTCCGCCTTCTGCAGCTCCGTTCCCATCAGTGACCAGGTTCCCGAGCTGATGTAGAGTACCTCTTCCTCTCCCGCAACGGGAACAGCCACTACCGCAGAGCCCGTATCGTGTGTCGCCGGAAGAACGACGTTGCACGTGTACCCCACTTCCTTTGCAATATCCTCCTTCAAGCTGCCAAGCTCTGTCCCCGGCATTTTAATCTGCTGGAAAATTGATACCGGATAGCCCAATTTCTGTATCAGCTCCTCATCCCATTCTTTTGACCGGGCGTTCACCAGCTGTGTTGTCGTCGCGTTCGTGTATTCGGTCACAGCCTTTCCTGTCAATAAGAAATTAAAATAATCGGGAATCATCAGCAGCTTTGACGCTTTCTCAAGCGCGGCTGGATGTTCTGGCTCCCGCCCTTCCTTCTCTGCAAGTGTTTTCTCTTTCTTATTGTATTTTACACAAGCGGCTGTCAATGCATCACCAAATTGCCTCGGAATAATCACATTACTCTTTCGGCTGTTTAGAAACACAAAGTTCTTATATCCATTAATTTCAATTCCAGAACCAATACTGTTGAAATATTCTGCTCCTTTTACGCTTTTTAAGATTGCATGTGCTTTTGGACTCAGCGGTATTATCCTATTCGAAAAGTCCGTTTTAGGATTCCCGACTTTAATATTGTACTTTCCATTGACACTGTGATAATACAATTGATGGTCAACCATTATAATTTCATTATCCAGATCAACATTATCCCATGTCAATCCTAAGACTTCACCTCTTCTAAGTGCCGTCTCAAGGATCAGCACTACAATAGGGTAATACTTTGCATACACTTTATCTTTGCCTATAAACTCAGTAAAGATTTTTTGTTCTTTAATAGACAAAGCTTCTCTTTTATTCATTGGATCATATGGATATTCTTTGATACAATCCTTCACTGGATTTTTTCTCAACCAGTCATTATCAACCGCAAACTGGAATGTTGGAAAGAGAATATTGTTATGCATGATATGGATACTTCCATTAGACAATCCTGACTCTGACATCGCTTCATATGCATTCAGCACATCAATTTTATTTATGGATTTGATCGACATATTTCCTATGTAATTAGATTTAATATGCTTACCAAACATCATCACATAATTATCTTTTACATTCTGCCTTAACCGCTTTTTTGTCCTAATATACCGTTCAAATAATTCATTTAATGTAATGGTACTATTAATGGTACTTATCCCATCCATTAAATCCTTTTGAATCTGCATTTCCTTTTCTCTTAAAGATAAATCTCTCTTTTTGCTTACCGGGTGTGCATCCGTTTCTACCAGTCTCCAGCTATATTCCGTTTTTCTATTTCCAGAAGAGTCTACATACCGATACATAGAGGCAATACCTTGATAATCTCGGCCGCGTCCTTGACCGTGAAAAAGGGATATACCGCAACCGGGAGAGGGGGGGTTTTCACTTATGACCTCCATACGAATTCCTATGGCACAGTTTCTTCGGATTACAAAGAGCCTCCAAAACGGAAGCCGGCAAAATATCTGTCAGTGGCCGGGAAGAAACGGTCGCGGCTCTGCCTTGATTTCGGGAACACGTTCTTCCTGGATCGTTTTTTGAAACAGGCTGGCCTTTACCCTGTGATTGACAGCATCGGCTATGGAAACAAAGATACTCTTCGCTCCATTGTGTTTTTCTATCTTCTCAGCCAGCAATCCAATGCACATGCGGAAACATGGTTCGAGCTGAATTACGCCAGGATCCTGTTCCCCAATGCGACCATGGCATCACAGAGAATCAGCGAGGCGCTTGTGTTGGCCGGCATGGAGGAATCAAAACGGGATTTCTTTTCTGCCTACTATTCCTATATCAAAAAGCTTGATGCCAAGGCAAAGAAGCTTTCGTGGATGGAATGCGTGGACGGAACCGGCGAGGGCATCCTGATCGACAGCACGGGATTGCCAAACAGCGCCCATCTCCCCGTCACCGCGGTCAGCAGCCACAATGGGGAGAGCAGCAATGAAACGCGCCTGATTTACGTAGTGCAGCAGGGAACCGGGCTCCCGCTATTCTTCAGCTACGTTGCAGGCAACGTGATAGATGCCTCGACCATAAAAAACGTAGTTTCCCATCTCAAGAGGAACGGTATCAACACTATCCGCCGCTTTTGAGGAACTTCGCCATCAGCAGGGAATTGTTTATGACGATGCAATTGTCCCCAGTGTTGCTACAAAAAATATGAATACTATTTACAGACTGTTCAAAATAAAATACCCCGATGAAGTACCTGTGGATCAAGATATATCAGATAGTTTGTAGATACAAGTTTTTATAGGGAACTACGGATAAATATGTGTATTTGTTCATTAAAAGGGGGCATTCTGAATAAATATACATTTT
>CAMWXE010000126.1 GCA_947178145.1 uncultured Lachnospiraceae bacterium
CTGTGAAAGGACCAAAAAAGCCCATAAATCAGGCATCTTTAATGCACTTGCTTAACTTAATGACATTGGGAGTGAACAGCAGCCAACGAACTGCTGCTGTTCACTCCGTTCACTTCTATCAAAAGTCGAGTGAGTTCAAAGCATTGTTGGAGGAGCAGCGCGTCTGAAAATGATTTCTATAGTTGTTGCTTAATGCGTATAGGCATATGCTGCAGCTGCCTGCACGACAAGAGAATGCTGTATCCATATTTTGGGATACTGATCCAAAGTAAATGGGCATTCGACATTGCCTGTCTCAAAAGTGATGGAGCAGACGGGATTCTCTCCGCTGTATATCCAGTCAAGATAGCTGCCAGACGCAGTGCCGCTCCGCATTCTCTGATAAGGGACAAGCGACAGCATATAGTTCGAAAATTCTGTATTGATTGCGGTATATCGGCTTTCGACAGTGTTCCAGTATGCAACTTCTCCCATTGAATGGTAATTGATGATGATGGAAGGCTCACATAGCAGTGTGACAGCACCGAGGGACAACATTTCCGGTTCTGAGAAAGGTGCAGTTCCTTCATAGCCCATGTACGAGGGCTGGGAGACTTTGGAATTGACACCAAAGCCGGGGAGAAGATTCCTGTTGAGATCCACACCGCGGGCATTGGCTTTCCATCTGGCAAGGTAGTTTTCGTAGGTGCTTCTTGTACGTCTGGTGGATAGATCGTACGCATAACATGCCCGCAGCGTTTCCACCAATTCTGGTGAGCGCAGTGCACCTTCCCCATACTGGCTGATTGCGATGCCGTCAGGATTCACCATAGGCACGATGTGAACAGATACATTGTCAAACAGTTCTCGATAGCTTTGTTCATGGAAGTATCCACAATCATAATAAATCAGACACTGTTCGAGCTGCTCCATCACAAGGTAGGGATTGACATGCTCGCGGGCATGGATGCCAGCATGTATCAGTATGCTCTCAGGGGCAGACTGATTTCCAAGCACAAGTTCATACAAGTTCCTGCCATCGACGGATTGGCCAGTCACATTGACATGGAGCAGCTCGGGATAGCGCTCCTGCAGTTTGGTGATATCCTCCTCCAGCTCCTCATAAGTGTATATATCGTAATCATACACAATGGCATCCAGCCGTTTCAGATATCTCATGTCGACATAGCCTTCCAGGCCGGTGTCATATACTCGAATTTTTGCAAGAAAATCCAGCGGACCCAGCAGAATCTGCACATAGGTGTCATCCGGAAGGATGGCGAGCGACTCACCTGACAGGGATGGATCTCCATAGACATTCAGCCCCGTTCCAGAGAAACGGACATAGTAGACAGGGGCTGGTGATTCCTCTGCGGCAGATGTGTTGAATGAGACGGATGCTGGGAAAAATAGAATGGTGAATAAAGTAACTGTCAAAATAACACGTTTCAAAAGTTTCATGGAAACACTCCTCATAAGTATTTATTTTGTGGTAAATAACCGGCAGACAGAAATCGTATTGACTTTCCATACATAATCTTAGTACATTTTCTGGACAGAAACAAGACAAAATTTGACTTACAGTTTACGCCTTCAGTAAACAGAATTGTGCCAAAACCAGACGGGGCGTGAACCGTAATAAGTGTATTGAATTTAATGCAAATTTTAAGATTTTACAGGTTCACATTCCTGAAAAATATGGTACAATAATAGGCGTTGTGCGCATTGCCTGCAGTGATGGATGCAAAACGTTTGACCTGAAAGCTATAATACTTCAACGCTTTCATTGTATCAGGCAATTTCAAATGCGCAGGGGAAAGAGAGGTGGATTGTTTATGGAATATCGAGTCAATGAAAATTCTGATGTGGACAGCTGGAAAGAAGTGATCCTGGTATACAGTTCTGCGCTAAAGGAAATCGGGACGAAACTTGAGATCCTGAACGACGAGTTTCAGCATGTTCATCAATACAATCCCATAGAACATATTAAGTCGAGAATCAAGACGTCAGAAAGTATCGTTAAGAAACTGAAAAAACATGGATTGGAATCAACGATTGACAACATGATCCGGCATGTAAATGACATAGCCGGCATCCGCATCATATGCTCCTTTACGACCGATATATACAGGATCGCGGAAATGCTGGAGCGACAGAGCGACATTAAAATATTGTCGGTGAAGGATTATATCAGGAAACCCAAGGCGAGTGGATACAAGAGCTACCACATGATAGTGTCTATCCCGATCTACCTGTCTGAAAAGCGAGTGGACGCGAAAGTTGAGATACAGATTAGGACGGTAGCGATGGATTTCTGGGCAAGCCTGGAGCATAAGATTAATTACAAATTTGACGTGAATGTTCCGGAGCACATCAAGGCAGAGCTCTATGCATGCGCTAAGATGGTGGCAGAGCTCGATGCCAAAATGTTGTCACTGAATGAAGAAGTACGACAATTATCGTTGGATAATATCTGAACAAAATGAGGAGTGCCCCGACCATTTCAAAACGAATACAATGAAATGAATCGGGGCTATTATGAAAAAATTTATCTATGTGTAATGAAAACACTATGTTGAAGTCGTTTGCTATGTTTTAATATTACCATTGGATTATGAACAAATTATGAATAAAATGTTATCTTATTGTAAATATGCATATCGATATGGGGAAATGATAGTGTTTTGTATGCAAAATAGACAAAAAAAGGAAACCAATTATTTTTCAAAGCTACTGGTTGTAAGAAAACCGGTTTAATGATAAGATAGTGGATAGAGAAGCTTGGATGAGTAAATGCAAGGATCACAATGAAGTCAGGAAATAGTTACGGGAAAGGTACGGTTGATGAGATGGACAATTTCATGGATAAGCTGGCGCAGAAATTCAGCGCACAGGAAATGATCAAGGCAAATTCACAGGCAGAAGCAGAGGAAATGAAGCGGCTGCAGTTACAGGTGGCAGAATACGAGAAAATATTGCAGGAAATGAGAAAGCTTAATTACCGCAATACCGAGCTTTCCGAAAAACTTGAACAGATGATTGGTGATAACGCGGATAAAATCCAGGGTATGAAGGAGGATGAACAGCATCTGCTCGCGGCACTGAGGGATTTGGCAGACGAGCAGACGAGGAACCGCGAGGCGGAGCTCGAATGGAGAGCGGAGGAGCGTATTGAGCGGGAGCGTGCGCAGGAAAACCAGAAGCAGATAGACATTTCCGCAATAACCGAATTGCTTGAGAATAAATTTCAGAAATCAGATGATTTTGTGCACAAAGAGAATGTCAAGGTGTACAGGAATGTACAGGCAGTGGTAGTCGACGAGATCAAGCGCAGCATGGAAAGTGCACAGAATGAGAGAAATGAACTGAAAAATAAGCTAAATGCAAAGCTGAATAAAGTGATGCTGTTCAGTGTGATTTCAATGGCGGCATCGGTGGTCAGCATCGTTTTGTGGGTGCTTACGGCTTTGAATGTGATCTGATGGGGGCAGATATGGCAAAGATTTCATTTAAGCCTGGAAATATGCTCTATCCGCTGCCGGCCGTGATGGTGAGCGTGGCAGGTCAGGATGGAAAGACGAACATTATCACGATCGCGTGGGCCGGAACGATCTGCACCAATCCGCCGATGGCGAGTATCTCTGTCCGTCCTTCGAGATATTCGCATCATATGATTATGGAAACTGGTGAGTTTGTCATAAATCTTACGACGGCGGATCTCGCATATGCCACCGATTACTGTGGTGTGCGCAGCGGGCGCGATGTAGATAAGTGGAAGGAAGCGAAGCTGACACCAGTGAAGTCCGATATTGTGAGGGCGCCATACATTGCAGAGAGTCCCGTGAATATTGAGTGCAGGGTGGTAGAGACAAAACAGCTTGGTTCGCATGATCTGTTTCTCGCAGAGGTGGTTGCAGTGCACGTCGACGATCAATACATGGATGAGAAGGGAAGCTTTCATCTAGAACAGACCAGACCGATTGTATACAGCCATGGTGCGTACTATGATATGGGAAAGAAACTTGGCAAATTCGGTTACAGTGTGCGAAAAAAGTCCTGATGAACGCTTCAAAAATTATTATCATAGAATTGTTTCATGAATTAAATCGAGCAAAGTGCCACGAAGATGCAGCATCAGATAGTTCTTTTTATAGCTTTGATAGAAGGAATATCTGATGCTTTTCAATTTATGGGATTTTAGTTTTTTCTTTACATTAACCGAAAAGACTGTTAAAATGATAATGAAACCATGTGGACAAAGGATTGACCGCGCTTAGCGGTTGAACATGACATGGCCGGACAGAGATAAAATCATAGATTAGGGAAATACAATATGCATTTATTTAAAAAATTAAAGCTGTGTTACATAGAGGCGGCTGCTATTGCCATGGCGGCCTGTGCACTTTTGTTTCCGACATTGCAGCTTTTTAAACATACAGGAGATAATTTTTTTACAATTCGGTTAAACGGAGTCGAGGTTGGGAATCTCTCCTCGACAGAACACCTCGATGCGCTTTTGATAAAGGCAAGACGGCAGGCCGTCAAAGAGATCGGGAGTGATGAATTAGTTTTTATGGATGTCGTCCTTCAGACAGAGGGCAGCGAAAAGTTCTGGGCTGCGGTGGATGATGAGGAAGATGTTGTGGAGAGGATGGCAGACGTCATGAAGCGCAGCACGCGCGAGACACTGCATCGCTCATACACGGTGAAGGTCAATGAGACTGCGGTAAATCTTGGCTCTTACGAAGAGGTCCATAAACTGTTAGAGCAGGCGCTGGCACCCTATGACACGCAGAATCAGTATCATGTTGCGCTCGAGCTGGACAATGACCGCGAGATCAATGTGCTTGAAGCGGTGATTACGCCGCGGGAGGAAGCACTTGCAGAGGAAGAGGAGTTCCATACATCTGCGGGGGTTACAGCAGATTTGGAGAGAATGTTTGCAGCAGTAGAGCCAGAGGTGGAAAAAGACTTTGAGGACTACACTGTTGGGTTGACGGATATTGACTATGCAGAGAAGATAGAGGTTGTGGAAGCATATCTTTTGGAAGAAGAACTGAATACCGTGGAGGAAGCGGTAGATCTCGTGACAAAAGAGCAGGAAGTACAGATTATCTACAAAGTAGTTTCCGGGGACACACTTTCCCAGATCAGCCTGACCAACAATATTCCGATGGACGAGCTGATTGCGATCAACGATGCCCTTGAGGATGAAAATACAATGATCCGTGTCGATCAGGAGCTTGTGCTCACGGTTCCGGAGCCAGAACTTTCGATTATGTGGAAGGAAGAGCAGGTGTACATAGAGGACTATGAGGCAGAAGTGCAGTACATACCAAACGACGACTGGTACACGACACAGAGAGTGACACGGCAGGAGCCGTCTGCCGGCAGGCGTAAGGTGGCAGCAGTGATTGCGTACAAAAATGGACAGGAGATCGGCAGGGAGATTTTAAAAGAAGAAATCTATGCCGAAGCAGTGCCTAAGATTGTCGAGCGGGGGACGAAGATACCTCCGACATACATCAAGCCAATTTCCGGTGGAAGATTGAGCTCTGGTTTTGGTGCAAGAAGTGCGCCAACCAGGGGAGCATCGACGTATCACAAGGGCGTGGACTGGGCAACGCCGATCGGAACATCCGTGGTAGCCTCCAATGCCGGTACAGTCGTACATGCAGGATGGGCGAGCGGTTATGGATATGCAGTTTATATCAACCATGCAGACGGCAGGCAGACCAGATATGGCCATTTGAGCAAGGTTTTGGTCAAAGTGGGTCAGACGGTATCGCAGGGCGAGCGAATTGCCCTGAGTGGAAATACAGGTCGAAGCACTGGACCGCATCTTCATTTTGAAATCCGTATCAATGGAAGTGCTGTCAATCCGTTGAAACATCTAAATTGACAAAAGATTATGACGAAACACCCGCAATTGCGATGGGTGTTTCGTTAATATGAACAAAAGAAGGAACGGTTAGGAAAGATTACATAGCAGTCTGGCAGTTTACAAATGTATGAAAAAGGTATATAATCGAAAGAGTTTAATGAAAAGTGAATACAGACGATTGGAAGATAGATCATTGTGGCTGTTTGCTGCGTGTTGAAGCAGTCACATCTTTATTATATAAATAGAATATAAGTTTTGTTGACAGAGAGAATAGATTACAACTGAATATTGAATAATAAGAATCATAAAATGAATGATAGAATCAATTAATTTGACTCAAAATAGACGAACTGTTGAGCCAATGTATCTGTGGCAGAATATGACAGCGATGGAATGCACAGTTACAGGAAAATGATGAGGTGAACGATGGAACAATACGCAATTAAGGGGGGAAATCCTCTGGTTGGTGAAGTTGAAATCGGCGGCGCAAAAAATGCAGCACTGGGCGTGCTTGCCGCAGCAATTATGACAGATGAAATGACAGTTATTGACAATATACCAGATGTGAGAGATATCAATGTTCTGCTTCAGGCAATGGAAAGCATCGGCGTTATTGTATATCGAATAGACAGACACACAGTGAGAATCAATGCATCTATGATATCGGGACTTGTGATAGAAGATGACTATATCAAGAAAATCAGGGCGTCCTACTATTTGCTGGGAGCGCTCCTTGGAAAGTATAAACATGCGGAGGTGGCACTTCCGGGCGGCTGTAATATCGGAAGCCGTAAGATTGACCTGCATATCAAAGGGTTTAAAGCGCTCGGAGCAAGCGTAAAGATTGAGCATGGGCTTATTATTGCAGATGCACAAGAGTTGAAAGGAGCACATATCTATCTCGACACGGTATCTGTCGGGGCTACGATTAATATTATGCTGGCGGCAGCGCTGGCAGAGGGGAAGACTGTGATCGAAAATGCAGCAAAAGAACCACATGTAGTAGATGTGGCGAACTTCCTGAACTCCATGGGGGCAAATATCAAGGGAGCTGGTACGGATGTAGTCAGGGTATCGGGAGTCAGAAAGCTCCATGGGTCAGAGTATCCTATTATACCAGATCAGATCGAAGCGGGAACCTTTATGTTTGCTGCAGCAATCACCAAAGGAGATGTAACCGTTAAGAATGTGATACCAAAGCACCTGGAATCCACGACAGCGAAGCTGTTGGAGATGGGCTGTCAGGTTGAGGAATCGGACGATGCAGTGCGTGTCGTGGCATCAAAACGTCTTGAAAATACACATGTAAAAACGCTGCCATACCCAGGATTTCCCACGGATATGCAACCGCAGATAGCAGTCTCGCTGGCACTTGCGAAAGGGACAAGCATCGTGACAGAAAGCATTTTTGACAACCGCTTTAAGTATGTGGACGAGCTGGCAAAGATGGGATCGAATATCAAGGTTGAGGGAAATACAGCCATTATAGAGGGCGTGGACAGATTTACCAGCGCCAATCTCACTGCGCCTGATCTTCGGGCGGGTGCAGCACTTGTGCTTGCCTGTCTCACAGCGGAGGGATTTAGTACTGTTGACGATATCAAATATATTGAGCGCGGTTATGAGGATTTTGAGGTGAAGCTTCAGAATCTCGGTGCACAGATTGAGAAGATAGAGTCAGATAAAGAGCTGCAGAAATTCAAATTAAAAGTCGGATAAGCCTATTGACATCCTATACAAATTAGTATATGATATATCCGATATGACAATTCAATATTGTGAGTCACGCATACGTGAGATACTCTTATTCAGAGTGGTGGAGGTACAAAGGACCTGTGAAGCTACGGCAACCCCGTTATTTGGACGGAAGGTGCCAACCTGAGCGAGTTGCTATTTGCATATAAGCATTTGGTATGAAATAGTTCGAACAATAAGAGGATTTGATTATCGGGCAACCAATCACTTCCGCTTATTCCGACGAGTAAGCGGATTTTTTCATTATTTTTTTAGGAGGAAATTACCAATGGAGAAGCTTTTATTTACTTCAGAATCAGTAACAGAAGGACATCCTGACAAAGTGTGCGATGCCATCTCTGACGCCATTCTCGACGCGTTGATGGCACAGGACCCAATGAGCCGTGTTGCATGTGAGACAGCAACCTGTACCGGTTTTGTGCTGGTGACAGGTGAGATCACGACGAAGGCATATGTGGATATTCCCAAGATTGTGCGCGACACAGTCAAGGAAATCGGCTACGACAAGTCTGCGTACGGTTTTGACGGAAATACGTGTGCTGTGTTTACTGCAATTGACGAGCAGTCTGGCGATATCGCTATGGGTGTAGACAAGGCTCTGGAAGCGAAGATGTCCACAGACAGTTCAGAGAACAAGATGAGTGATGCTGAGATCGAGGCAATCGGAGCAGGCGATCAGGGCATGATGTTTGGCTATGCTACCAATGAGACAGAGGAGTATATGCCATATCCGATTTCATTAGCGCACAAGTTAGCGCTGCAGCTTACCAAAGTTCGAAAGGATGGCACATTGAAGTATTTGAGACCAGACGGAAAGACACAGGTATCTGTAGAGTATGATGAGAATGGAAAGCCCAAGAGACTTGAGGCTGTCGTGCTCTCCACACAGCATGATGACGATGTGGCACAGGAGCAGATTCATAAGGATATCAAAGAGCATGTATTTGATGTCATTCTGCCGGAGGAATTGATTGACGCAGAGACAAAGTTCTTTATCAATCCGACAGGACGGTTTGTAATTGGCGGACCACACGGCGATGCGGGGCTTACAGGGCGCAAGATCATCGTGGATACTTATGGCGGATATGCGCGCCACGGCGGCGGTGCTTTCTCTGGAAAGGACTGTACCAAGGTGGACAGAAGTGGTGCATATGCGGCAAGATATGTAGCTAAGAATCTTGTAGCTGCAGGACTTGCGGACAAGTGTGAGATTCAGCTCTCCTATGCAATCGGTGTGGCGCAGCCGACATCCATCAATATTGATACGTTTGGAACAGGAAAAATTGACAGCGAGAAGCTGGTTGAGATCGTGCGCGAGAACTTTGATCTTCGCCCGGCAGGTATTATCAAGATGCTTGATCTGCGCAGACCAATCTACAAGCAGACAGCGGCATATGGACATTTTGGACGCAATGATCTTGACCTGCCTTGGGAGAAGCTTGACAAGGCAGAGATGTTAAAAAAGTATTTATAGAGAGTCGTAACGACAGATAGTCTCAAAAATCAAACTCAATGACATATCCCGGTATGGTAAAATACAAGTTACACATTTTGCCATATCGGGATTTTCTGGTATATGAAACAGAAGAGGAAGGGGGGCTGAGGAAGTGTCAGTAAAGGAAATCTTCTGACAGAGATTATATTGCTGTCTGCACATATTGCAGGGCGCAGAATGTGTATTACGGATACTAAGGATAAAACGACGCAGTAAATCGAATAACTGTGATGGGAGAGTTGGGACTATGGAGAAAAGTAAAAAATACTATGAACTACAGGCGCTCGATCTGTGGGATTTTCCGGCGCTCATCAGAAAGGCGAGGGAGATACAGGGAATCACACTGGAAGCATTGTGCAAGGATCTTTGTTCCTTTAGCATGATCGGTAAAATCGAGAGAGGAGAAAGATTGGCGAGCAAAGAACTTCGTGACCGTATCCTGGCCAGACTTGGCGTATGCAGCGACGGGTACGAGAACTTTCTCTTTTATGAGGATTATCTCGTGTGGAAGAAGAGACAGCGTATCGTAAACGCGATAGAGAAATCGGACTTCGCCACGGCAGAAAAATATCTGGCATCATACGAGAAACGAAACGGCGCATACAATCTGGAAAAACAGTTTTGTCTGGTGATGCGTGCACAGATTATGCAAAAACGTCACGAAGATCCGGCGGTAATCGCGCAGCTCTATGAGGAAGCCGTAAAGCTGACAGTCTCTGATATTGACCGCGTGTCGGTAAAGGAGCTCTGCCTCTCTGTACAGGAATTGGACATGATATTGGAGTATGAGAGATGCTGTCGGCCTGACAGACTGGCTTCGCGGTGTGAAGAAATATTGGCGTACATCAGCAGCGAGGTGTTTGATACGTACAGTTATGTGAAAATCTATCCCAAAGTTATATACTATCTGTACCTAAGTACGACAGATCAAAACAGGAACTGGAGTCGCTTGCTTTGCCTCAGCAATAAAGGAATAGAGCAGTTGCGCACGACAGGCAGAATGTACTATCTATGGGAACTGATCGAGATCCGAAGGGAAGGTTTGGCGCGGCTGCTGGGCGAGATTGAAAATGATGAGGAAGGCAGGAAGCGACGAGCGGTTCAGAGTGTGATCGACACGATGACAGAGTGGCTGGATGCGCTCGATTTTGTGCATGAACTGTGTGGAACACACCGGAAAATGGAGACTTCTTGTTATCTGTACCAACAGAAGGAGGCGTACTGTATCAGCGATGTCATTCGAAGAAGACGAGAGATGCTGGGACTGACCAAGAAAGAGCTCTGTGAAGGCATCTGCTCTGAAAAGACAATCGGAAGGCTGGAGGCAAAGAAAACAAAACCACAGATTGAGATTGTGAGACGGTTGTTTGAACGGTTGAATTTGTCGGGGGAGTATCAGCGGTCACAGATAATTACGAAAGACGTAGATGCTATTTACTTAACAGGTGCAATAAGCGTTTGTACTAATAAGTGTGATTTTAAAAGGGCTGAGATGCTATTAAAAGAGTTGGAACAATGCATTTCAATGGAAAAACCAATAAACAGGCAGTATAAAGAGCGAATTGAGGCAAAAGTAAGGTCTTGTTATGAAAGAATACCAAAGGAGAAAATAATAAAACAGTTTAAGCAAATATTAGAATATACTATACCATTTGAAACAGCAGTAAGAGATGGAGAAAAGTATTTGACCAATTCAGAAATGCAATGTTTGCTATGTATTGTTATATACATGGGAAGAACGAATGTAAATGTTGTCTTTAATACACTGCTTGATATATGTAAAGAAATGGAGAAGAATGGGGAGATTTCAGAACACATTTCTGCTTGGGAAACGATTATGATAAATGTAGCGAATACATATGGAAATATGGGTAATTACGATGAGTCAGATATGATTAGCTTAAGAGTAATGAAAGAAGGAATTTACTGTTACAGAATGAATACACTTGCAGCTGATTTGTATAATATTGCTTGGAATTGTGGACAACAGATAAAGAAAAATATCCCTACAATGCAGGGATATAAGGAAGATATGTATTTGAAGAATTGTCTTTTATTCTGTCAAATTAATAATAACACAAAACGGGAGAACAAAGTTAAAAAGCGACTTACGGAACTCTCACCAACGTATAACTAAAATTATGTTTGGGTAATAATCATTATTAACTTATATACAAAAATTTTTTACCATTGGAATTCTGAATATGGTAAGTCATCACTCATAGGCGCAATTCCACCATCATCACCCTGA
>CAMWXE010000127.1 GCA_947178145.1 uncultured Lachnospiraceae bacterium
CCTCCTTCCGCTGTTTGATTCCCTGTGGGTATTATAGAAAAAGTAATGTTCCCCCCTATGGCTACCTTCCTCAAAAAAATCTGATAATTTTTTCAAAAACGGTAAAAGTTATACCGACTTTTTTCTGAAAGAATCCCTCATTTGCCAGTGCTACCAAAAAAGTCGGTATAACGTCATAGCAAGCACTGCCTGTGTTCCCTCACAGGCTCATTTTTTCAATTTCCCCAAAGACAGAAATTTGAAAAAATGCTTGTAGGGGGAAGTTTCCCCCTAACCCCCTCTGCGCTCAAAAATCACAAAATGTCCTGCCGGAATTTCTGATTTTTTCACTCATTTTTCTGCACGAATATCCCCCATAACGGGATAGAAGATTGTGTAAAATACCTTCATCAATCCATCACAGAAAGGACGTAAAAAATGGCAAACAGAGAACGTAAAAACGAGTTAAAAATCTACCTAAGTGACGATGAGCAGTATATCCTTGAACAGAAAGTAAAAATCTCCGGCATGAAAAGCAAATCTGCTTTCCTGCGCCGCCTAATTCTGTACGGTTTTGTCTACGACCTTGACTACTCCGAGCTTCGGGAATACAACTCCGCACTCGGAAAAATCGGCAACAATTTAAACCAGATAGCAAAGCGCATGAACGCAACTGGCAATGTCTATGCTGCTGACGTAAAGGAAGTAAAAGAACTGATGAAAAAAGTATGGGATACCCAAAAATCCATGCTCTCAAAACAGCCATACATGAGGCAGTAAATTAAAACAAAATTTCCGTCGGTAGCATCGCAGTGCCAATCGAATTTATGAAAGAAATTCGTAAAAGTGAATCCGCAGTAAAATCTATAATCAGACAAATTTCGCACTAATAAAAAAGGTGTACCGTAGGTAAGTTTCATTCTTCCCTGCGGTACACCTTAATGTGTAAAGCTTTCCGTGATACTTTTGTTTCCCTTATTCTATGATTCAATAGTTTCAATTTTCTTTTTCGCATAATTTATCTCCTCATTTTGTGTTAAATTCTCCAACTAAAAACGGCAGCTCTGATTTTCTCAAAGCCACCGTTCCATAGACATATGAAAATAACTCTGCCCTGCAGCATCTTTTTCTTTTGACACTATGTAACAATGACATCGTGCGGCAAATTATTTCACATATTAACTTTCCGTTCTCTACAGCATTGTTAATAGCTTCTCTCAAGTACAGATTAGTTCCTTTTTTCCTGCATACCTTTTTTACTTTTAGCTTTGTATCCCGCAAAGTTTAATCCATATGCAACAAAAAAGGTGATGATATTGCCTGTTAACTCCGTAACAGGATCGGACATTTGAATGCCTACATACATTTCTGTACTTGCTATTTCATCTTGATTCACAATGTTATTTCCTGTATTACCATCGGAACCTTTACCGTCAACTGTTATGTCACCGCCAAATATTTCCTCGCCTTCTGAAATAAGTCCTTGCTCAAGTATATACTCATACGCTTTTTTATCTAATTCGTCATATAGTTCGTCCATCAGTTCGTCATTCGGAGCATTCTGGGAATTGTCTTGTAATTCAATTTCTCCATTACTGTCCAAATCATTTCCTGCCATAAGTACAATAAGCTGACTTGTTCCCCATGATATAAGAGTAAGAATAAGTGCGATGCAGACGCCATATTTCCAATTCCATTTTATCCGATACCCTATGATAAAGGAAACGGCAGCAATACATATGATTGGAACAACAAGCACCAATGCCGTAAACAACTGTAAATTTCCTATGCAGCATGTAACAGCAACATAGTTAATTAACAAAAGAATACATGCCGTAACAAAAACTGATACTGTCACAAATACCAAATTGTTTATTTTTTTCATCTCAAATCCATCCTTTCAAATTTTCTTGCGGTTATTTCAACGAAAACTGCCGTAACAGCCAAATATAACAAGCTTAAAAGCCCTGCCATAGTTGGAGTAATCATTCCATAATCAAGCAGGCTGCCAACATATGCAGGAACAAGATACTGAACAACTGGAAAAAACTGCATGATAAGAAGCAGCGTTGTCGCCCCAATTGCAAGCATAAAACAAATCCCCGTCTTAAACCGCAACGAAAACAGAAAAACTATTCCTGCCGTAACCAAAGCATCTATCAGCACAAAAACACCGCTAACAATAAATTTAGTAATGCCATAAGCCCTTACTGCTTCAGAAATAAATTCTCCCGTACCATAATCTGTACGAACAACAAATCCATAATAACAGCCAATGGAAAAAGCAATATAGCAAAGATAGCTAATAATCATGAACAACGCTAATACGCATATTTTGGCATATACAAGTTTTTTCCTTGAACATTGTTTCAAAATTGCCATTTTCACCTGCCCTCTGTCAATTTCCGCTGAAAAAGTATTAACAACAACAAGAGAGAATAGCACTTGGAACAATCCAGTCATACCTAACAGATTCCATTGCCCAAAGGCAAAATCTATTGCTCCTGATGGTGTCATCTGTAAAAGCGGTGCATCCGTCAAAATAGAATAAGTATAAAAAACAGGAATAAGAAATACAGCTAACATAATCAATGAGAGCGGCTTTTTTAATAATTTCCTAAGTTCAACCTTTACAATCAAGCCAAAATTCATTACCATCACCTCCCTATGCTTTGATTTCACTTCCCCGTAAAATAACTGTGGAAAATGTAAGAAACACCAGACAGTAGCTGATATACAACGCTGCATATGCAAAACCATTCTCTGCTGCCCCTGTATGTTCCAAATAATGATTCGGCATATTATAGGGTATCAAAAGCTTGATTTTCCCCATAAAATCCGTGTATAAGCTTGCAAACCAGACAATATACGAAATGGCAAAACAAGGAAATGTTTTCAGCTTTACACCGAGCAGAAATGTTACTGCTAATTCAGTTGCTATACCCAATATAGTAAATGCAATGTATCCAATCTGTGCCTGTGCCAGTCCATCGAACAATAATCCATTCGCAAATTCTGTTTTGCTGACAAACATTGCATAGATAAGCAATGACCAAATAAAAGACAAAAGAATTGCGTCCAATATCAGCATGGAAAGGGCAACATATTTTGCGACTACTATTTTGCTCCTGCTGCATATCCTTATAATTTCTGATTTTATCTGCCCATTTTCTAATTCACCCGACAAAGTAAAGGCAGCTAAAATAATGATTACAAGGAAAATTATGTATTTGCTCTGCTCCATTATAGTGACTGCAAACCCGATGCCCGATAACGACTTTCCGACTGCATCCACGCCTCCGCCTCCGCCATCTGACACAAAAAAGGATAAACCGAGCAGCATCCCGATTCCAAATAAAACCGCAGGAACAAAGAATAACAGCAACAGCAGAGAGATTCTTTTTCGCAGGAGCTTTGTAAATTCAACTCTAGTAACAGATAAAAATGACATATGCCCCTCCTTTATGCAAACAACGTTTCAAGCGGTCTATCCTCACGGATAATCTCACAAATTGTATAACCATTTTCATGTAAACAGAAAAGTACAGGGTCAAGTGTTTTTTCTCCATGTGAAAGACGAATTTGCTGTTCGGAGATTTTCTGTACCTCACACCCTTGCTCATTCAGACTTTTCAACATCCCCAAAGTAACCTCTTTATCCATAATAATACGGTACTCTTTATTCTGTCGTGCCAAGTCCGTATAAGTGCCGAAATATTTTACATGACCATCTTCAATTACAACTAATTCTTCCGAAAGTTCCTCCACTTCAGCAAGTTGATGGCTTGAAAAGATAATAGAAGCCTGCTTTTCCCTGCAAAGCTCCATAAGCTTATCCTTAACAAGTGTAATGCCCAGTGGGTCAAGTCCCACGAATGGCTCGTCAAGAATCAGTAATTTCGGCCCATTAAGAAGTGCCTGTGCCAAAGCCAGACGCTGCTTCATCCCAAATGAAAAGCCTTTTACCCGTTCTCTGGCATTTTCTTCTAAACCTACAAATTTGAGCAGTTCCATAATATCCCTTTTTCGGTTAGAATTATCCCTGTGGGGCGTGGACAGCATTAAGATTTCAAGATTATCAAAAGCCGTCATATCCTCAAAAAAGGCAGTATCCACAAGTACACCAATTCGGTTCATCGCACGGGTATCTTTTACGTCAAGCTCTTTCCCCTCAAAATACACTTCCCCCGAATGACTCAAAAGTCCAAGAATTGATTTCATCAGTGTTGTTTTACCAGAGCCGTTTTTTCCAAGTAGCCCAACGATTTTTCCCTGTTCCACTGTAAAATTTATGTCTTTCAGCACCTCATGCCGCCCAAATGCTTTTTGAAGATGCCTGACTTCTAAAATATTTTCCAATGACATTTCCTCCAATCTTTCATTTTATGTAGGCAATTGTAACTCGGACTCTCTAAAAGAAGAATAGGACTTCCGTGCAAAAGAATTACACAAAAGTCCTATTGACATAGTAGTATAAAAAGCGATGATAACTCTCAATGTCCCATACCCTTTCTCTCCCCTTAATACAATTTATTTGATGGTTTTCCTTAACGACAATTTTTTATTCAAAATACCCACAAACTTCTCCTTGTTGAATAATATGGCTGTTTGCCTTACTTAGAACTTTTCTCTTAGTAGAAGATGATTGCAAATTAATTTTGCAATCCAATGCATAAATGGTAAAACAATATTTGTGAGATTTACCTTTCGGCGGCTTTGGTCCTGCATAGCGGTGAAATCCATATCCGATTCCCTGTACCGCACCCTCTGGTGAAGATACTGTTTTTCCTGATGGGATGGCTTTCGCAATTTTATCTGTTGCAGGAATATTCCAAATAACCCAATGTGTAAATCTTTTTATCGGATGGCTCAAATCTTCAAGGGTAATAATAAAAGTTTTGGCATGCGAGGATAAGTTTTTTATGATAAATTCTGGTGAAATGTCCTTCCCTCGCCCAGTATTCTCTAATAGAAATATCCCTCCGTCTTTTATTCCCATACATTCAAACTCAAGAGTCTTTTTCTCCATTTCCTATTTCTCCTAATCTCTTTATATTTCAATCATTTCTGCAACTTAAATTCTTGAATAATCGTTATATGCAGCCTTTCTGCTGCAATCAAACTTTCCTCTACATGCATATCACAGGTTTCACCTGTAATATCGCACCAATCGGTATTTGGAACGATAGTTCCAAACTTTCCTGCTTGCATTTTAGGCAAAACAACGGATATTTGACTAAAACCGTGTCTTCTCAAATTTTATTGCGTGTTTTACCGCCGCATATCGGGCAGCGTATCCATTCAGAATTTATCATTTCTCTTTTACCCTCTTTCTGCTTATAACCAAAACCAAAGCAGTCGCAAAAGCCAATACAATAGTCGTAGCTACACTCGCTTCAATTCCATATATGCTGCCATTCCAAATATTGTCGCCTACAGATTGCATATTAAATATTGCTGTTAAGGTTTCCTCATTGCCGCTTAAATTCAATCCAAGGACACTATATAAAATAGCATTCCAAAATGAATGAAGACCGCAGGCTGCCCAAATGCTTTTAAAACAAATTGTGAGGAATGAAAAAATAACGGAAATAAGAATTAGATTTATAACACCAATTACACCATAAATCATTTCCCCTGAAAATAAAGATGACCAATGTGGTATAATAAACAAAATTGTGCTTACAATCATTGCCGTCAAAAATGAAGTTTTTTCTTTGAGTGCGTGTAAAACAATTCCCCTGCAAAGTATTTCTTCCGCCCCACCTTGAATCATAAATCCTCCTGTTAAGAGGATAATCATAAGAACATCGGCATTTTCAAAAATCCCCTGATATTTTATATTTCCAGTCACTGCAATTATAACGACAGACAAGGTAAGCAAGAAAACACTTAAAGCAATACCAATAAAATAAGTACCGATTTCTTTTGACAGTCCCATTGCAGCCAGAGGTTTCTTTTCAATCACTTTCCAATAGAGTAATGCAACACTCGCTATTATGAGGTAGCCGTAATAAGTAACCAATGTAATAATTCCTGCATCAAACACATCACCGACAAGCATGTTCTTTCCTAATGCAAAATGCAAGAGAATAACAAGCCCTTCTGCTATAAACAAACCTGCTATGTAACATACCCAAAAGGCAAGTATCTTCTTGACTATGAATAGTGATACAGGTATCTTTGTACTATTATTAAATGGACTGACTTTTTTTAAAAGCTGTTTCATTTTTCCATTCCTCCCTGCAAATCATGAATACCATTCAGTATTGTTTTCAGTGCAAAATCAAAGCTGTCATTTGTGGATAGTGGGTTTCCATACCCACTGTGGCTTTCAATGGAAGAAAAACCTTGCAGAAATCCCCGAAACATACGCACAATATGCACTTTTTGCTCCTCATTTAATTCATAAGAATCAAGGACTTGAAAAAAAACAGACACCATGCCTTGTGTCGCCTGCAAATGTTCCTCTGACTGATACATATTGTACCACTGCATAGCTTCAAACAATCCCTTATGCCCGGCAGCAAAATTACGATAAGCATAACATATAGCCATTATCGCATCATCCTTCGCCTTACCTATGGCAGCTTTTGTAATCTTGCTTTCTAAAGAATGCCAGCCGTACAGCATAAGTTCTTTGTTTAGTTCATCAAGTCCACCATTAAAATGCTTGTACAAAGATGGGGATTTTACTCCCAATTCTGCCGCCAACACTTTTAGAGTTACATTAGCAATACCTTTCTCATCCGCTATATTAGCCGCCATTTCAATAATCGTTGTTTTGTTTAAACCTGCTTTCATACTGGCTACTCCTTTTTTATAATAGCTAATCATATTAGCTATTATAGCATTCAGATTCACCAGTGTCAATATATCAAAGAAATGTTTGCAAATGGACTGCTTTTGTGCTTTGATTTTCCATAGATACGGTAGATAAGCTCTACAAAATTTCCGAAAAATAAGCGATAGGGTTTTTACACCCTACCGCCATTATCCGTTATACCCATACTATCTCATCAGCTATAACCTCTACCGCAGAAGCCCTTATATTATTTACTTTTCGTGTCAACTCTAAAGCGTTTTCTTCCTTTAGGTGTTCTTTTTATGTCCTGTGCCTGTTCCATGCTCTCTATGAGCTTTTCAAATCGTTCCTGTGCCTGCCTGTCAATGTTGGCAAGACAGGCGTTCAGCTTGCCACTTATATGCATCCTGAAATCCCGTCATTTTTTATAACAACACCTTAAAACCCTTGATTTTGCTGAATTTTAGGATAAATTACGTTGTTATATTTTTATAACAACAAAATTTCTTCCTCGCCCTAAAAACGTTGAATTTATAAGCTTTTTGGTTGTTGTTATAATTTTCATCGGGATTCTAGGATGCATGTATATATAATCCCCCATATAACCTATACGGAACTACTATCAACGATTCCTAACTCAACACCCTTTAATACCGCCCCTATTCTGGAACGCACATTCAGCTTGCGTAAAATAGCCGTAATGTGATTGGCAACAGTTTTTTCGGATATGTAGAGGGCAGCCGCTATTTCTTTCCTGGTTAAATCTTCCCCCATGAGTTTTAAAATTTCTGTTTCTGTTTCCGTCAGTTTTTCTTCAAAGGGATTATCCGCAGGAAATACCGCAACGGATTCCAGACATACTTTACGGATTGTGGAAGAAAGCATTTCAATCGGTTCTTCTTTCGATGCAAAAGCATCTGCCTTGCTTCCTTTTGCAAGTTGTCCCATGTTGTATCCAGACATAAGGACAATTTTAATCTCCGGATACTGTTTTTTTATTTCCTCTGTCATTTTTATCCCATTATAAACGCCCATACGAATATCCATAAGTATTACATTCGGCACTGCCCCTGCAAGAGCGTCCGCTGCCTGTGCGGGGGAAGTGATTACGCTGGTCACTTGAAAATCCTGCTGCCCGTCCAGTTCTTTCGCTAACCCTGTGGCAACCATTGAATGATCGTCTACAACCATTATTTTTATCTTCAACTTTTACTCCTCCTGTTTTGGAATATAAATATAGAATTTTGTGCCTGTATCCGGGGCAGACTGCACATCCATCCGTCCCGACAGCCCTGCCACCTGCCTTTTTACTGTATATAAACCCATGTGAGGGCTTTTCAGCAAGGTATCATCCCATTGTGTACGAAAACCAGCCCCATTGTCTTTTACCTGTATATAATACCCATTTACATCTTCCTCAAGCAGCAGGTCAATCTGCATACCGCCGGAATGTTTTGCCGCATTTGTAACCAGTTCTTTTGAAATGCGGTAAACAGTAAGAGCATATGCTTTGGGTAATATTCCCTCCGTAAATTTGTAATGGAACGCTATGTTTACAGCAGGATAGTTCTTCTGAAGTTCATCTGTAAAAATATACAGACTTTGCTCTAATCCTAAATCTTCTACCATTGTCGGGTAAAGATTATGGCTGACACTCCGTATCCGGGCAATCAAGTCTGACAAAGGCTGTTTCATATCGCTGTACCGCTCGCTTTCATCTGACTGTATTTTTCTGTAAAAAGCAATCAGAGATTGCAGCACATCATCATGGAGATAGGCCGATAATTCCTGCTTTTCCTTTTCAACCTCCTGCATGAGCCGCCATTCATAGGTTTCTTCTTCACTGCTTTTATGGTTAAAAAACTTCCATAATCCTGTTAAGAACGGCATAAGAAACAAAATATTTGTAATTACCAATATCCATGTCGTTGCGTTTGCATACAAGAACAGCAAAACATTTATCAATCCCAGATACAATGGAGCAATGATAAACCAACGGGATTTCAAACGGATATCATCAACAGAAAAAGCCCTGTGCAATAATGCAAATATAATTGCAATACTAATCCCTGAAAAAAGCAATAATGGCAGAGAACCAAGCATTGTTTCTGCCGGCGGCATCAAAACCTCCACAAAGGCTTCCTTTTCTGTCTGCCCGTTTTGCACGAAATATATATTGGGAATAACAGACATGGCAATAAACAGCAAAATTCCCACTCCAATTCCTAAAATCAGCGTTTTGCTCTGTTTTCTGGTGTAGGAATTGCTTTTCCTGTAATTTACTATCATAACAGCCACAGAAAAAAATGCCGATAATACAACGCAGATATTAACGCTTTCATCTGCAAAAATGTATATCCATACTTGTCCTGTCGGGAAAAAGGCTAAAATTTGTACGATCAGACCTGAAGCTACAATGCATACTAATATTGCCTGAAGGATTTTGAATAACATTCTATTTCGTAATAAAGTTAAATATCCAACTACTTGAAAAAGAAGTATGCTGCTGCCCAGTGTAAAAATAGCACGAACAAAAGTAAGTACAAACTCATTCAGCCGGTTGCATGGAGCAAGTGAGAGTGACAGTCCCAACAGAAGTACATACATTGCAAACAACTTACCAATTTTATATTGATGTAGCTGTAATATAGAAAAGCAGGATATCCCTAATAAAATGATTCCCACATTCAGAAAAAGCAGGCTGTCAAAAGGGATAATTGTTAAAACTCCCATATTCTGATACGAACTGAAAGATAAAAAATTTGCTATTATCAAGCCAATAACTGATGCCAAAAAAACTGCTATAAGTGCAAATTTTAGCCTTTGCCTGTTTTCATATTTATGCTTCATCTACATCACCACTTTTTCTATGCCTGCCATCAATGGGTTTCTCTGCATCCTTTGGTATCAGCCACATTTGTACTAAACAATTAAACTTTGTCATGCTGAATATTCGGCTTTCTTCACGCAGCTTCGCCCTCATCTTTCTGAAATACCCCACTTTTTTACTACTTCTTGGGTAAAAACATATTCAAACATTTTAAAATACCCTCTCTCAAAACTTTATCAGTTATAATTATATGCGTCCAAACGAATAGTTTCAAGTCTTTTAAACAAACATCATGGAAATATAAATAACTCCATAAAGCATCCAGTTGTACGTCGTTTCCATAATACCTACTGTACCAGACTTCCTCTTATTTAAGAAAAGCCCCGCATCATACAGAGCCTTTCTAATCGTTGATTAACCACTAACTATTGTTCATTTCTTCCACAAAAACAATATTACAGATATATCTCCGCTTTTTTCGCAAAATCCGCTTTGCTCACGACAAGTTCCGACTGTTTTTCTTCCGATAGACTCTCAAACACACCTTTATAACCTTTCTCCAATAACGGAGTGCCTTTCGCCATCAGGTACAGTTTTGTATTCAGCCATTCCTTCCACAAGTCCTCAAATAGTGCCAAGCTGTCCGTGAATGTTATGGCATCCTCAAAGCCATGCGGCGGCTTGTAATATTTCTGTTCCACAAAGCCGTATCTGCCCGTATCAAGTACCACGATTTTCTCCATCTCATACAGCTCCGCAAACGCATCAGCTACCTTTTGGCACTTCACACGTTCCTCCTCTGTGATATAAACCTGTTTGTCCATATTGCTTTACCTCGTTTCTTCTAAGATTTTACCATGTTTGTCCAATAAGGGCTATCTACATACACCGGATATTCGCTTTGCTTATTTTTCCCATTTTTCTTTTATTCACAATTCACGCCCATGATTTAGATATAAACTATCTCATATTTAACAATTTCCTCTGCACGATACCGGATACTATTCATTTTCTGAACCCATTCCCACTGATTTTTGGCTTTTAGTTCCTCCGTCACACCTTCAGCAGCTTTCATCTGCTCCATGATAATATCTAACCTTTTCTCTGCCTGCTCATTCAAATCGGCAAGATATGTCCATAATTCACAAGTCAGTAATAATGCTGTATAACGTGCGGAATGTTCCTGCTTCAGATAATCCCGATGCAGCCGACCGAAATATCCAATCGGACGGTTTTCTTCCGGCAGTTTCAAATCAGGAATATAATAATCCCCTACCAGTATATAATCAATACCATTTTCCCTTATTCGTTCCTTTAGTTCACCCATGCTTTTCCTCCTGACATACTTTCGTGTTAGTTTGATTCAACCCATTATTCCCTTATCTTACTTTTTCAGACATACAGAATTGTACCAGATGAAAAGAAATAAAAAAGACATGATTAGCTGAATTGCCGGCTGATCGTGTCCCTGTTCCGTTTATTTTTGTTTTGGGCAGCCAACTCTTCACGAATAAGTATGGCATATCCTTTCCAGTCTTTTGATAATTAAGCCCGTAGGACTGCGACGTACCCCGTGTGTCCGAGGTGTTGTAAAGGTCTATCGTCTCCTTACCTAAAACTTCCGCCAGCTCTTTGAGCGTGGTCTTTTCCTTCCCTCCGAGGAATAAGGTGGTGTCATGAGGTAAGGTTCAGCTAATCCTCCGAAAAGGACTTGCTTCCCCT
>CAMWXE010000128.1 GCA_947178145.1 uncultured Lachnospiraceae bacterium
TTGAGATGATAAATCCATCCATCTTTATCCTCCTCACGCGCAAGCCAGCTTAAGCCGCCCTCGTTTTCCACCGTTTCTCCAGTCTCCAGATCCACATAACCCAAAATATCTGCACTTGGAGACCAGAGGCCCTTTGCGACGCTGCCCGCACCCCCAACATATTCCCCGGTCAGAACAAGCAGCTCCCGCGTCTGCTCCTCGTAGAGCTTTTCGTATTTACTCTTTTCTTTTTCATAATTCATTATGCAAACCCACCTTCCCATTGTTCTGAATCTAAATCCGCATAAATTTTTTGCTGAAAAATAAATTTCCCCGTGTTAACGCAAACGCCCTCATTTTATCAGCCCCATGTACCTTTTTGTCTGCTCTGTCGTATCTATATGCGGTATCTGTTTCAGAAAAGACTCATAGTGCCCATTGCTGTAATATGCCCTCACTGCCGCTCGGAGCATCTCCAGCGAAATCACTTCGCGTGCCGGAACTTCGGACTTGTCAAGCATTGTGTGGACTGTAATCTTATCCATCGCTTGTTTTCTTTCCTTATTGATAATAGAATACGTGCGAAAGTCTCCATCCGGTAAATTGACCCGCGTTTCCGCAACAAACTTATCATTCATGCCAAAAAACTGCAGAAATCCATCCTTGGAGCGAAGAATCATGTACTCTTCCTCTCCATTTACAACTGCCAATAAAAGTGTCTCAATATCTTCATACAATACATTTTTTTCATGATACTCAGCTTCAACCAGTTCCACATCCACTACGCGCTCCGCAAAAAATGGTGTCTGGTCAGCAGTCCAGACTGCCCTCTGATAAAATGTACCAATATCAAATGCACATCCATACCGGATTCGACTGTACGCCTGGTAAATGGGTTCTAATCTGTCATTACCCCTTTGAAGCATGGGCAACTCCCCGTTCAACGCCCATGCGAATCCTTTCTCCGACAAATGCACGCGCAGCAGCGTCTCCCCGATGTAAACACCAAAACACGCTGCCCATTCTGCCAGGATCTCATCACCTTCTTCTTCGCTGCACTGATTGACCCTCTCGTGAAAGGTCTCCATGATTTCATCGAGAACCTCAATACTCTGTGCAGTGTAATCCAGCACCACATGATGCCCCTTTGCATAAACTGAAATCTGCTGTTCCATTTCTTCAAAATTCATTTGACTCCTCCTTTGAAATCTGCGTCCCCAATCTATTTCCTATTCCAGCTCCTTCCACACTGCCATATCGCATATCGTGAAAGACGTACAAGCTTCGCCTGTCGCGCACACATACTGCTCACCGTCTTTCTCAAACAGTACCATCCAGCTGAAGCCTGCCTGCTTTACTTCCAAAACGGTATAATCCGTTCCGCCGCAGAATTCTTCCACACTACTTTTCTCTGCACCAACAATGAAAAACAGCTCCTGTTAAACATACTCCTATGACAATTAATGCAGCATACTTCTTCATCAGCACCTCCCCTTATGCCCTTATCTCGGCTATTGTTTTCAATTTCGGAAAAATAAGCATATTAACATACCTCTTTCCGTAAAAATTCAGAGTCAAATGCGTTATTACAACATCTGCATTGGGCAGAATAAACCATTAAGCGTTCCGCCGCTGATTTTACGTTTCATTTTGTTCCGGATCTGTCATTTTTATCGCTACAGCCTCCAAATTCACTTAAATACATAAAAAACTTAGGGAATGAACTAAGGGAATACTTTACCTGTTTCCACAATTTATCGTCATTACAACAAAACTCAATAGAATATCCAGTACATACACTTATTTCAAAAGCATAGCTTGCACTATAACAGATGAAATGCGCCTGGTCACTGAACCATGCTTTTTTAATGCCATAAGCTTCCGCCATCTGATTGATAAAATCCATACGTTCTTCTACTGTCTCCCCACAATACGGACATGTCCTGCAGTTTTCTTTCTTTTTTCTCTCATGGTGATCACAGACAGACGCACTTTTAAAATCCGTATATGCAAATCCTCTCTGGTACATATGAAATGCCTTTCGGAACAGATATTTTTCAAAGCTTTCTGTAACATAGACGCCTCCCCAGTCTGTGACCATTGGATTATCCTCTGTATTGGATAATTTCATATAAAAGCAGGCATCCGCCCAATGATCAGAAAACTGAAAAAGACCTTTTTCTAATTCTTTTCTGCAATAAGAGTCCTTGTCAGACAGAAATTTTAAAACCGTACCAATATCCACCTCACAGCCATCCCATTCATTCTCCAGCAAGCCGCTGTCATTCTGCCCCATTCTTTTTAAATAACAGAGATAGGCAGCCGGTATCGTATAGTGGTATTCCGCCAAAATATCCTTTAACTGCAGAATCTGTTCTTCTGTTGCAGGTACGCAGCGCTTTGCCCATTCCGGATCAAAGCTGGATATGCCGCTGCATAACCTCTCCATCAAGGTATCCAGTGTTCCTTCCTGAAATTCTACCATATCAAATCCTCCTATTGTTTTTATCAGCTCCAATTATCGAAAAACAGGTCCCTTATAACACAATCAGATTTATTTCATGCCACCTCTTTGGAGGAGCTTCTGTCTTCGGCAACCCTGCCGCCTTATGTCATCTAACATTTTCAGCTGGTTGTCCAAAATTTCCATAGCTGTCATGTCCCCGCCTTGATATATGGAAATCCATGCGCCCGCCTGGCAAAGTTCTTCAAGCGAAATCCTCTTTATGCTTCTCCAATATGTCCACATAAAAATCCCAAATCACCTGCTCATGAGTTTCAATCCAGTCATCCGGCAAAAGGTCAATTTTATCCTCCGGATATTGATACTGCTCACAATCTGCCGCTGCCAAACCATAGGACTCTGCAATTTCGTCATATCCGTTTTCCTGCAAAAATGCTGTCACTCTGGTAATTGTTACGTAGTCGGAATCTCCATACTCATTGCTGTAATAAGTCTCTGCCCCCTCGTGCAAGGTCTGAAACTGCCAGCTGAAAACCTGCATAAATGCCTCCGCCCAAGGCGGCATGGAATCCTCATATTTTTCCACCACATAGTCAAAAAAGTCGCCCAGAACATCGCGGTCCTCATCCACCGTTCCACACCCGCCATAGGCGTTTCCTGTTTCTCCCCGATTCTGTATCCGCCTTAAGCCGCTATACAATTCTCTGATATCCATTCATCGTTTCCTCCCATTCCGCTTAAACTCGCAGCACAATAATCGACCAGACAATCCCCATCCAGATCGCCAACATAAACACGGCCATCCTCCAACACCATCAAAAACATTCCGCCGTCCGGCCACCGGTCTTCCGCCACGGCAGCAAAAGAGAGACCATTGTCCAGTGTTCCGCCCCAGAGTGAATCCGGGGATAAAAATGTAAATTCCCCTACCATTGTTCCCGGTGCCGGAAGAAATTCCCTGACCATTTGAATAATTGGTTTCCGCTTTTTTTTACCCAATCCTGCAGCCCTCCTTATTTTTCGTTTTACAGATGCATACGCATCATCGCCTTTCATCCGGGTGATTCCTGCACAGGTATCAAGATTGACCTTATCACGCTTACGGCCACTCCCTTATCCTTTTCAGTAAATGTAACGCATGGCAGCTCCTCTTCATATACAGTGTATCCACCCATATTCCCGTCCGGATCTTTGATACCTACCCTTTGCTTTCCGCCTTCCCACCTGCCAAGCCTTATATATTTCCATCCGCACTGCTCTGCCATATCCTGATAGTAGACAGAAAGTCCTGACCAGCTGTAATCATTGACGCCGGAATTGACACAAATATGATCTGACTGGTATTCCCTGCTGTCCCTGTCGCTGATCACACCTGCAATCTCGCATTGAATCTGATATGTTCCGAGAGGCAGATCTTCTCCTATTATGTACTCGCCCTGCGCATATACCGGCTGGCTGTAATAATCCCGCTCTGTTTCCGCTTCCTTTCCCAATAGTACCGCCAGAAGGTCAGCTGCTGTTGCGGCTTTATTTTTATACCCAATATCTTCATGGGGTATTGGGTTTATGGCTGGTTTATTCTCTACCGGAATCAGCACACAGTTATCGGATTCCAGATAACTGTCTTTCTTATCAGCTTCATGATCCGCCAGAATCTTATATTTGAAGCGGGTACGTGGAGCCCCTATATGTGAGCCGCCTGACGCCTCGGCGTTTCCGCCGCAGGAAATCTTTCCCTCTTTGGTATCCATTGACAATACCAGGTACATTCCCTCTGGAATAGTTCTGCCCACTTCATAATAGCGGCCATAATAGCAGCCATCCTCGGATACGGAAAACTCCGGAAACTGGTCCAGGGGGGCAAGCTTTGGGCTTCCTTTCACTTTTAACACATCATCCTTTTGCAGTGTAATCACGCTAAAATGAGGCGATTTAAAAATATCCGCATAGGAAGTATCCTTTTTATTTGAGGTGGATACCGCGTTTTTATCATCGTTATTATCCCCATCCGGATTACAGAATACATACTTCCCTGCCGGGATATCGCTCCCTGCAATGTATGTCCCCTCCCCGATAAAGTCTGCATCCCATTCCTCAATGGTCTGGTCCAGATCCTGCTGCGCTTTTTCATAACGTTCATAATAATCCCAGAACCCGTCAATCTGGCGCTCCATCTCCCGGACGTCATAACTCGTATAGCCTGTCGACAGCATATCATTGCCCATCATCTCATCATAATGCGCGAAATACTCTTTAAAATCCACAGCTTCCTTCTCCCTTGTGATTTCTGCCGCGCCGCAGGAAGCGCTGCACAGGACCACGGCAGCTGACAGAATGCCAAACAGGATTTTTTTCTGCTCCATCATTCTTAGTCAAACCAGCAGCAAAGCTGCTTCAGCCGCGCCAGGTCGTCTATGCCTTCCAGGGAAGCAAATCTGCTTTCTACCACTTCCAGCACCCGCAGCAGGGGCATCGCTCTTAAGAAAGTCATATCCTGATATTCCGCGCTGAAAAGCCGCAGCACCTCCAGCCCGGTAAACAGGCCGATATCCTGCTGAATGCCTCGGTCGGTCCGCCGCTGCCATTCCTTGTAAGCATCGTCGTCGTCAAATTTCTCCCGATATGTCTGGCACAGGATGGTTTTCTCGAAAGCTTCCCATTCATCCGCAGAATTGTCCCAAACCTCTTCATCATATTCTTCCTCGTATGCTCCCTCATATTGCTCTGTAAATTGTTCCCAGACAGTATATGGCGGAAGCTGAAAAAAGCGTTCCCCTGTACCGGATTTTATGTAATCCCAGGGTTTTTCCTTCGCATAGTCTATGTAAAGCCGGATGAATCTGCCAGTCACAACAGTTTCGCAGTCCGGCTCCCACTCTTCCCCGCCGTCTGTGGTATAGAAGGGGTCCGGCGGCGCTGCCGTGCTCAATTCAATCGTGTAGAGGCCGCCAAAGTTACAGTCGCCGATACGCATATACCTGATTCTCTCCATATCGCTTTCGTAAATGTCCTCTTTCTGCAGAAACTTCTTTACTGCGTCCCCAATCCATTTCTGCGTAAATTCAATCTTCTTTTCCTCTTTCATTTCTATACCTCTCTTCCTCTCCATATACCTATCTCCCCCGATGCCCCTATTTTTTGAAATCTCTGAATTTCTTGCTGTTCAGCGCGTTTTCCGCGGCCCGGCTGCCATATCTTGCTGCTTTCCGGAAATAGTCATAGGCTTTTTGCAGATCAGCCGCTACGCCCAGCCCTTTCAAGTACATATCTCCTAATGCGTATAAGGCATATTCGTCATGGGTCTTCGCCGCGTCCAGATATAGCTCCAGCGCCTTCTGGAAATCCTTTTCTCCGCCTGCGCCGTGTTTGCAGCAGTCCGCCAGAGCGCGCTTCGCACCAGGATTGCCCATGTCCGCGCCTATTTGATACATCTCTCGGGCTTTTGCCCAATCCTTCTCAACACCCTTGCCGTGAAAATACGCTGAACCCAGGCACACATAAGCCTGTGCGTATCCCAGCTGAGCGGCTTTCATAAAATAGGCAAAGGACTTTTTCAGGGCTTCCTTTGGCGCCTCAAAGTAATCGTAGGCGCATCCAAGGGAGAAACAGGCTTCCCCATCGCCCTGGGCGGCCAGCTGCTCGTACAGTTCCACGGACTGTTCCAAGTCGCGGTCGTCCTCCTCGTCGGAAAATTCATCCAGCAGCTCTGCCGGAACGCCGTCGCCGGAGTACAGAACGTCGGCCAATTTCTTCTTGGCCCTGACACTCCCCTTGTCGGCCTTGTCCTTTAACAGCGCGATCCACGCTTCATACCATTTGCGGGCAAGCCCATGGGCCTGTTCCTCCTCCAGGTCATCGGGCGGATCATCTATATATAGGTTCATCAGGGCTTCCGCCTCTTCTTCTCCGCCCTTTTCCGCCTTCGCCTGCAGCATAGAAAACCATGTTTTATGCCATTGCCGGGCAAGCGCTTCTGTCTGTTCGGCGGATATGTGCTCAGGGCGGCAAAAGCGGTACAGATCCAGAAGAGCCCCGGCCGCCTGGATGCTCCCGTTTTTTGCCGCTTCCTCATACCAAAAAGCGGCTTTTGCCTTATCCAGCTCCACGCAATACCCCATAGAGAAATATTCGCCAAGGGTGCACTGCGCTTCCACATAGCCCTGTTCCCCCAGAGCTTTCAGGGCAGCGATTGCCTGCCTGACTTCATCGGAAACTTTGTCATAATTCTTGTTGTCAGAATGCTTGATGACACCAACGATGTCCTCATAAAGTCTCTTGCTTTCTGCGGCTGCTTTTTTATCCATGGTACGCCTCCCCTCCATACACAGATCAGTCTCTGGATTTTTTCACATATCCAGGATACAACACAGTACCAATCGTCCTTTTGATATCGTCCCTAAACGCCATAACTTCACTGCCTGTTGCTTTATAAGTACAGCAATTCGCCCCATTCGGGAGGGATTAAATGGCAGGGCACCTCATCCAATCCGATCCAAGGATAGCTCCGGTAGTTTGCGGTGAACATGTCGTTGAGGAAAGCCACTGGTTCCGGGAAGGGCGCGTAAAGCTGCAAGGGTTCGTGATGGCTGTTGCACCATTGGGCATATTCCTTGCAGAAGGTTTTGCAATTCGGCATCGGGAGTCTGTTGAATTCGTCCTCGGGAAGTACCCTTGCCGCGAGCCGGTATAAGCCGTGGCCGCAAATCCAGGGCTTTTTCTCCTCCGACTCCCATTCGGTGCTCCGCGTAATTTGGCATGCAGTCTCCAGACATTCTCCCGCCCTCGCCACATCATGCTCATGCAGCGCCAGCATATACGCGACCAGCGCAAGATCCGGTTTCGGGTATTTTCTTGCGAGGTACATATGGGCTTTCGGGATTGTATACTCCAAAATCTGCTTATTTTGGTACCAGAGGCCGACCAGCAGAATTCTTCCTTCTCTTACCAAAGGATGGGCGCCCTTGCTGTCTTTAATCAGTTTTTCAAGAGGTTCATCCTTGGGGAAAATATGCTCAAAACTGTCATGATCTCCCAACGCGATGGCCGTCAATGCATCCCAAAACTGTACTACGGTATAATCAAAATGCATCAGGGTGGGGAAAAGATTATACCGGGTGCATTGATAATAGTAATTGCTCAGGCTCTTCCAGTCCCTGCGGGAGAGGCAGCCGGCCTGTGCTTTAAAATCGGCATTTCCGCCATAAAGCCGAAGTACCCAATTCAGATGCTTCAAACTATTGCGGTTCCAGCCTGGGTCCAGTGCCTGCATTTTTTGATAGCGCCGGATCACCGCATCAAAATATGCTTGATTCATAATCGCTTCTCCTTCCGTTTTGCAGCCTTATTCCGTCAGCCTGTAAAGCTGGCGGACATCTTTTGTTCCATCTGCAACCCCTCCACGGTGTTTATTTTGGTATTGTAATGATATATTCCTCATCAAATTCGTCATCCTTATCATCATAGATCATTTGGAATTCGTCCTCCGACAGCCATTCCACACCGAAAGACACTGTTTCCATAAAGCCGCTGCCCGGATAGGTCCAGATCTCCCGCTTCCCGTACCAGGTCTTTTGGTAGACATATGGGCGGCACACATGATCATGCTCAATGATGATGGTATTTGTCTCCTGGGGCGAGGTATAAACCTCCCGGCTTGCTGCAAATAAAGCGTCACAGCAGCTGCGGAACATACAGATCATCAGGAAGACCGCTGCAAATCCGGCAATGTATTTGAACCGCTTATTCTTCATCATTCGCTGCCATCTCCTCCCACACAGCCATATCGCATATCGTGAAAAACGTACAAACTTCGCCTATCGCGCACACATACTGCCTATCATCTTTCTCAAACAGCACCATCCAGCTGAAACCTGCCTGCTTTACTGCCAAAACGGTATAATCCGTCCCGCCGCAGAATTCTTCCATTGCGCACAGACAGGCATATGCGTTTGGCCTGTCCATTGAGCCCTCTTCGTCAGACAGTTCCTGATATCCTGCGGTATCTCTCCTTCGTATTCATATTGCTGTATTTCATATTGCCGTGCTGACTGAGACTGGATATTGCTTCTCTCCATTTCAATCAGTTCCTCAGCCGTCCATATCCTTACATATGGCTCTGTTTCTTCCACACTGTCATTTTCTTCTTTTCCAATGCTCTCGTTCTCTATCCTTTCGGGAGAATCAGAAAAAACTTCTTCCAATCCATTGTAACTGTCCTGAAACACTGCATTCCCACTACTTTTCTCTGCACCAACAATGAAAAAAACAGTTCCTGTTAAACATACCCCTATGACAATTAACGCAGCATACTTCTTCATCAGCATCTCCCCTTATCCCGGCTATTGTTTTCAATTCCGGAATAATAAGCATAATTAACATACCTCTTTACGTAAAAATTCAGAGCTGCAGCCTCAAAATTCACTTAAATACATAAAAAACTCAGGAAATGAACTAAGGGAATACTTGACCTGTTCCCACAATTTATCGTCATTACAACAAAACTCAATAGAATATCCAGTACATACTCTTATTTCAAAAGCATAGCCTGCACTATAACAGATGAAATGTGCCTGGTCGCTGAACCATGCTTTTTTTATGCCATATGATTCCGCCATCTGATTGATAAAATCCATACGTTCTTCTACTGTCTCCCCACAATACGGACATGTCCTGCAGTTTTCTTTCTTTTTTCTCTCATGGTGATCACAGACAGACGCACTTTTAAAATCCGTATATGCAAATCCTCTCTGGTACATATGAAATGCCTTTCGGAACAGATATTTTTCAAAGCTTTCTGTAACATAGACGCCTCCCCAGTCTGTGACCATTGGATTATCCTCTGTATTGGATAATTTCATATAAAAGCAGGCATCCGCCCAATGATCAGAAAACTGAAAAAGACCTTTTTCTAATTCTTTTCTGCAATAAGAGTCCTTGTCAGACAGAAATTTTAAAACCGTACCAATATCCACCTCACAGCCATCCCATTCATTCTCCAGCAAGCCGCCGTCATTCTGCCCCATTCCTTTTAAATAATAGAGATAGGCAGCCGGTATCGTATAGTTGTATTCCGCCAAAATATCCTGTAACTGCTGAATCTGTTCTTCTGTTGCAGGCACGCAGCGCCTTACCCATTCCGGATCAAAGCTGGATATGCCGCCGCATAACCTCCCCATCAAGGTATCCAGTGTTCCTTCCTGAAATTCTACCATATCAAATCTTCCCTTCGCTTTTACTCAGAGCCAATTATCTAAAAACAAGTCCCTTATAACACAATGAGATTTATTTCGTGCCACTTCTTTGGAAGAACTTCTATCTTTGGCAAGACACATGCATACCTCACATATCTTTCCGCGCAAACCTAGAACAAAATCCACGCTTTTCTTGCAAACGGTTAAAAGCCTCCCTCTTTAACAGCACTGCCAGTCATAATGTACCTTGGTGAAATTTCCTGCCAGCAGATCTCGGCGGGATATGATAAATGTACAGTTACCGCTATCGCCAAACATCAATCCGCTTGTATCATCCACATCCAGTTGAAGAAGCAGTATGTATTCCGAACTATCCTTATAATATGCAGGAGCCCTTTGGACAAAATACGGATAACCTCCTACTCGGCTTCCACTGGCGCAGCAAAGCTTATAAAGAGCTTTTTCTTCCTCTTTCGATATATTCTGAAAATTATCCTGAAATTCCGGACATTCTGTTCCTATAAATACCTCCTCCTGATTAAAAGTTATCTTGCAGTCGTCGCTAAAAGGCAAATCTTCTGCATAATCATCACTGTATGGATTTTCATTGACAAGCGCTGTTTCATCCGTCTTATATTCGGAGATGTACTTTACAACACATCCTCCATACAATCCATAGCAGCCGTCATTTTCTACATAAAACTGAAGCAGTCCTTCGTGTGGAAATTCCGGCAGAGGCGGCATCTCGGCAAGGTTGATCTGTGCAAGGAACATCATCGGTCCGCCATCTGTCCCCTTGGGATATTGTTCTATATCTTCCAAATAAGGACATCCGCCCAGCTTACTTTCCCATGGTTTTGTATCCTCCAAGGTGAACATAATCTGATTCGACAGCTTGATGGTCGATTTGAGATAGTCCTCATAAAGTTCCAGTATTTTAGGTATTTTCCTATTCATTTTTACATTCCTCCTTGTGTCCTACTATAACCAATTGATAAAATGCTATGATTCATAATTCCCACTCCAAAGTATGGAGCTGTTCCGTTCTTAAACTGTTTTAATAAGAGTTCCATATCCTGAATTCCCACTTATATGCCAACGGATTCTCATAAAAAAGCCTTACATCTTTTTCATCGGGAATATATTCCTGATACAAAAAAACAAGCATCCAAAACTTTATTTTCATCGTTGATTTCATCAAGCGTTGCAATCAGGTCATGCAGCTTATCCGTATTCAGCAGATTCGCTTTTTCATATGCGTTTCTATCGTTTTTATTCAAACCAGCAGCAAAGCTGTTTCAGCCGCGCCAGGTCGTCTATGCCTTCCAGGGAAACAAATCTGCTTTCTACCACTTCGAACACCCGCAACAGGGGCATCGCTCTCCTGAAGTCTGTCTAAAAATGTAACTGCCTTTCAATCCGTTTCTTTCTCTCTGTTAATAAGCATATTGCCATTCCTCTTTCCTTGAAAATTCATTCCCTCCGGAAACTGCAACACCACGCCCAAAATCACAAGAAATCGGATAGGGGGATAATTAGTCCCAAGTGTAAGCCACTTTGGTAAAGTCCCGCTTTTTCAGCGCCTCCCGGCTAATGAAGAAATTGGCTATGCCGACATCGCCCCAGCAGACCAGATATTCCCGGTTCTCCGGGCGAAAATCACTGTCAAGCTGAAAGAGCATTACATCGAGATCCGACATT
>CAMWXE010000129.1 GCA_947178145.1 uncultured Lachnospiraceae bacterium
CAAAAGGTATCAGCTTTTTGTTCCTCATGTTCCAATCTCTCCCATTCTTTCCGTAACTGTTTCAGCGCAACATTTCTTCTGCGGTTTATCGAACTCCTGCAACGTCCGTACAGTCTGCCGATTGCTTCATCACGATAGCCGACAAAGTAATAAAGCAACAGAACTTCCCGCCTTAATTCCGGTAATCTTGATAATGCCGTTGCTAACCTTTCATCATCAACGATAACTTCCTTTCCCAACACAAGAAATACAGTCGGCTTGTCCTGCTTTTCAAAGTAGCTGTCCATAGCAGACGGTTCAAAATATCTTTCCGACATTAGATAGTCAGGGGATATTTCCCGTTCTTTTTTCCGCTTCAAATTCCGCCATGTGTTCATGGCTTCATGGCGCAGGACAATCTTACAGAACCCATGAAACGCATATTCGATATGTTCCATGAACTGTTCAGAATATCTCATTTTTACTCACCCCCTTTCTTCCCAGTAGGGGGCTATTACAACAAAAATCCATGCAGAATATGTCCGCATAGATTTTTAGGTAATATGAGTTATTAAGACATACTAAATGATATGTGTATTCATACTCATAGGTGCAATAGTCCTTGTTAATGGCTCGGCTTTTTTTAACAGGTCAATAGCTACCCGATTTTGTTGCTGACATACTTTGTATTTCATCACGATTTCCTTTGTTAGCCGCAATATACAATCTGCTGATTTTATAGAAATAGCTTTCTTGAACATAAAGAGAGCCGACAAATCTGTGATTTTCTCACAAATCTGTCGGCTCTGCGTCTTATATGCGTATGGCTCTTTATTGCTGTTGCTTTTTGATAACTATTATTTTCATATTCTTTGCGTTAATCAAACTTTCCTGCTTGCATTTCGGACAGTAGAGTGGAAAGTTTTTTTAATTCAGTATCAGCCCGTATCTGTAACCTTGTCTTATTTCCACAAACAGGGCAATGTACCCATTCTGTATGTCCCATGTTGAACCTCTTTCTAATTTTTATTATCAATACTTTTTTTGTGCTGGATGTGTATGCCTATATGACCGATACCTAAAATAAGCGTTGCAATTAACATACATACAACTTTTCCGTACATTCCCAACATGAAAAAAGCAATAACTGGCAGCGTTGCCCCGGCAAGGGGTATACCTAAAAAGCTACTGTAAAAGTCTGATAACTTGCGTTCACTCCGAAAATAGCGTACCCACCATGCTTCATACATTATCATTAAAATAAAAGCTGCAATCAGCCATAAAAGCCAAAGTGTCCATTCATGTATATTAAAATCGGAAAATACTAACGAACAGCAACAAGTCAATACTTCCCCCAATCTTTCAAAGAATAGTAAGAGTTTGTTTTCTTTTTCAGATGTATACCCTTGTGGTTTTCTTTTTGACCACATTATATTGGGAATAAATAACATCAATAAAAAGAGTAATCCGATATAAGAAAACCCCAGATTTCCAAACATACTATTGTCCTCCGGCTAAAAGTTTCCTTGCTTCTTTACACCATTCCAAATACGTCTGATAGGTTTTTATTCCAAACTCTACCGTAAGCAGATAATATTTATGTGCATTATCCTCATTTAATTTCTCATTTAAGGTTGTTTTTGCATGTAATAGATATGGCAATTTTTCTTCAATTTTCTTTTCAAACGCTTCGATATGAATGAGCGCCTGTTCTTCGCCCTTTTCACTTCCAAAAAATAGTTTTAGTAATGTTTCATAACGAAGTTCGTCTTTTTCAATAGGCAATGAAAGCCATTTCTTCAAATAATTCCGTCCACTTTCTGTTATGGTATAAATCAGTTTATTTCGCTTGCTGTTTGTATCGTCCCTTTTCGTAGCCAGACCACGATTAACTAAATCATTTAAGGCTGGGTATATACTGCCATAGCTCGCACTCCAAAAATATTTGAGAGTGGCATCCATTCGTTTTTTGATTTCATATCCTGTCAATTCCTCATGGCTTAATAAACCTAAAATCACACAATCAATCTTTTTTTCATTTGCCATTTTAATTTTCCTTTCTTTCAATTATTCCAAAAGCCAAAACATTTTTAGGGCAATTATCTATACATGCTCCACACTGAATACATTCTTGACTGTTAATTCTCTCCTGTTTTATTTCACTCATTACGTCAATCCCCATAGGACAGACATTGCTACATTTTCCACAAGATACACAATTTCCTTTTTTAACTGTTTTGATATGTATTCCCGGCAGATGTAAAATCCTACGAAGATTTGTTCCTAATATCATGAATGGAGCCATCCAGCAAAAGTAATGACAAAATATCCGTTTGCCAAATAAAATAGAAGGAATGAATATCAAGCCAATAATTCCATAATAGATAATATAACTTTGAACAGAAGAAACAGAGATACCATTTTCTGTTTCAAAGAAAAAATCTATTGTAATAATTTTCCCGCTATGAAAGTAACACACGCCGACTATGATTAACCAAATACCCCATATTACGAATTTAATATAGTTTTTCCACCCTTGCTTTGGCTTTGTTTCATTAACTGCAAAAGCACATTCCTGCAATCCGCCCGCCGGACAAAAATAAGAACAAAATAATCGTCCGAAAGGAATAGACATTAAAAACATTATGAGAAAAACTATAAAACTCCCATTAATGATTCCGTTTAGCCCTGCGTTTATGATTAGGGCGGGGCTGAAATAGTATAACGTGACAGGAAACAGGAGCAATGAAGCGATAAGCAATAACTTTCTTATTTGTTATCTTTTCATAGCAATTCCTCCATTATATAAGCAGAATATATCAGACTGATATATTATACAGCGATTGGATTTGAATTTCAACTGGTTAGCATAAATTTCACCTATTTTTCAACTCTCTCAAAATCGCATAGCACTAGGTGCATTTTAGATGATTTACCTATGCTTGCTCCGAAACTTATCATTTAGCAAATGCGGAAAGGAAGGGAAAAGAATGGATTGGGAACCTGAAATCAAGGACAGCGGCTATCTGACCGAAAAAGGGAAGCCGACAGAGGAAACCGTCTGCTACAAAATCGGCGGCACATACTATGAAGTGTCTACCTCCTGCGGCGGCTCGGAACGGCTCCGCGACAAGATGATACGGCTCATAAAATCGGAAACGTCATTCCGCCCAATGACAGACAGGGATAAGTACGCTATAATAAGATTAGCACTTCTGTTTGTCGGGCGTTCATTACAGGAGGAATGAACATATGACAGCAAATACATATAAGCCCGGACAGATAACAGCATTATACGCCCGTCTTTCGCAGGAAGATACGTTAGAGGGCGACAGCAACAGCATTGTGAACCAGAAAGCAGTCCTCTCCAAATATGCGGCGGACAACGGCTTTACAAATCCCGTGTTCTTCATTGACGACGGCGTATCTGGTGTGACGTTTGACAGACCAAATTTTAACCGCATGATTGCAGAGATTGAAGCCGGAAACGTGGCAACGGTCATTGTCAAGGATATGTCAAGGTTAGGGCGCGATTATCTGAAAGTCGGCTACTATACGGAAATCTTTTTCGTGGAGCGTGACGTTAGATATATCGCAATCAATGACGGAGTAGACAGCGCAAAAGGCGACAACGATTTTACCCCGTTCCGTAATTTGTTCAACGATTTTTACGCAAAAGACACAAGTAAAAAGGTACGGGCAATCAAGCGGGCGCAGGGACAGGCGGGGGAACATCTGACAAAGCCGCCCTACGGTTACATAGTAAGCCCTACCAACAAAAAGCAATGGATTGTGGACGAGGAAGCCGCTGCTGACGTGACCGCCCTTTTCTTTGATGACATCATAGCGTTTAAAGAAATGATGTATCAGCAACGCTCTGCTGATACAGAAAAGGAAATGAAGCGCAGGAAGCGAGAAGTCGGACAGGCGAGGAAGCGGATAGCGGAACTTGACCATATCTTCAAGCGGATTTATGAGGACGACATAAGCGGCGCAATCAGCCATGACAGATTTTTGAAGCTGTCCGCAGAGTATGAAGCGGAACAGCGGGAACTGGAAGAAAAGGTCAAAGCAGACCTGCAGGAAGTCGATACCTATGAGCAGAACAAAATAGATTTTGACAGCTTCTCCGCAAGTATGTGGGGATAAAGGAACTCACACCCGCAATCGTCAATGAATTTATTAAGAAAATCATAGTCCATGCGCCGGAAAAGGTGGACGGGAAGCGGATACAGAAAGTGGATATTGTTTTCAACTTTGTGGGTGAACTCAATTTTCTTTCTGACACACAACCGAAACGGCAAGGCGCATAGAAAATCGAAAAGACGGTACAGCCCTGTAATTGAGGCTATACCGCCTAATCGAAACTTACTTCTCTCTAACCGTAAACATTTGATTTTACAGGGTTTTAAAAGTTAGTCTATGAAGAGAGGTTCGAACAGACCGTATGCTAAGTAAAGTCTCTCTCAAAAAAATATAAATATCGTACTATGCGACGCAAGAGCCTGATAAGTCGTGGAGGGCAATTCGGGATTGGGATAACCTTCTTGCGTCAGACGGTAATTACTGCATATGCGGTTTTTATATATCGCTCATTTTGACTGATGTGAGCCTCAAAACTCACGTCAGTATTATGTATGCTGAAAACTCCATAACATCGTACAGAAATCACAACAATGCAAAACCTGTATGAGCATCTCCACAATGCTGTACAGGTATCCAGCAGAGGCAAAGTACTTCGCAACCTCTGCTGGATGTAGTCTGGAAAGCATCTGTTCACAGAAAATTTATAATTTATTTGTTGAATGTTCGATTGTTATTGCGTATAGTATAAGTAAGAAATCTAATAGATTTCTATATTGGGTTACAGAGCCTGTTAAAACTGTATTAATAGAGGTTACAGAGCCTGTTAAAACTGTATTAATAGAGGTTACAGAGCCTATTAAAACTGTATTAATAGAGGAGCTGACAACAGCTCCTTTGTTATTGGAGCAAAAGATGAAATGGGTTAATATAAATGAACAATATTTGGCTTACTTAAGGGCTAAGGAGAGCAGAATACCAAGAACTAATTATGGAGCTGATAAATATAAACCATTTTTTGGTATTTTGTTTGAAACGAGTGAATTGTATTATGTTACACAGGTATCACATCCACAGCCAAGGCATTACCAATTAAAACAACAAAAAGATTTTTATAAAATTTTTGACCCTAAGAATCCAACCAGACTAATTGCTGTAATTAATTTAAACTACATGTTTCCAATTCCGAAATCAGAAGTATTACCTTTTGAGAAAAGTAAAATACATACTTACAGGACATTTGCTTCTGAAAAAGAAAAGAGCAAATATATTGATTTGTTAGATACTGAATTATCAGTAATTAATGCTATGGATATTGGAACTAAGGCTAGAAATTTATACGATTTAAAGTGTAATAATCCCAGGCATGTAGTATCTAAAAGATGTATAGATTTTAAGGATATGGAATGTTTGGCTTTAAAATATAAAGGTAATAAATTTGAAAAAGACGCTGCTGAATAAGTATCGTCTTTTTTAATATTTTTATTCCAACAAAAAAATAATATGACACTAAAACAGAAAAGGGGAATTGACATATGGAGATCACACAAGACAAAAACATCAAAAAATGGTGTTTTTGATTTGAGTGTATAAAATCAAGGGAGCATCATTAATGTGGGGAATTATTTTAGTCTGGCTTTTGTTGCGGTCAATAAGTTCCGTCAGTCTTTAAGTACGCTGAAAACCAATGATACGATACTTGCAAAAATTAGTAAGACAAGTGAAATGACAAAACAGCAACTTAAGGAATTAGGTAACGAAGCCTTTAAGGTTGCAAGTAAATATGGGCAGTCATCAGGGAATTACTTGCTTGTTGTTCAGGAGATGGCGCGTTCTGGTTACGAGATATTATCAAAAGAGCTTGGTGAGTTATCGTTACTTGCACAAAGCGTGGGTGATATGACAGCAGACAGTGCAAATAATTATCTGTTAGCTACGGATGCAGCATATAAATACAGTGGAAGTGTTGAGAAACTGATTGCCGCGCTTGATGGGGCAAATTACATTAGTAACCAGATTGCATTCTTATATGGCGTGGACTTTTCTCCATTGCAAAGTCAGCTCCAGAGCGTAATAGACTCTGTAAATAGTATGACAGACGCTTTAGGACAGGCTGCAAGTGCTGTAGGGATTGGTAATGTGTCTAATAATACTGCATTCAATCCGACTGTTCCAGATAGTACTGCCCTATCTACGAATACAGATACATCATTAGAAAAAGCCATCAGGAACGAAACTGGCACCGCAATGATGATGCAATCAAGCTGATATATGAGTATACCAACAAGAATGACTGGAACAACATAGAGATATCCAATATCTTCAACATTTTTCACCCACACAAGAAGAATCCCTATGACAGATGATGTCTATGATGTACTGAGTGAACTGCACAAATATTATTTTATATTGAGAAAAGATTATTGTGTAGATGGTAAAAAGGATTTTTTGTTCTATTCCAAATCAGGTAATCTGCTGAGCATAACATCATTCAATTATGAATTGAAAAAGGCTGTTGAAAAGTATAATGAGACAGCGGAATATAAAATTGGTAAGATTTCAGCTCATACGTTGCGTCACACTGGCTGTACAAGAGATGCTGAGGATGGAATGGACATTAAAGTTCTGCAATATATTATGGGTCATTCCAATACGCAGATTACGAACAATGTTTACAACCATGTCAATGAAGAGCGTGCGGCAAGCGAGGTTGTGAATGTGGCTGAAAGGCGCAGAAACAGGGCATAAATGGCAAAAAATTCATACACCAATTTTCATCTTACGAAAAAGGATTTTTACACCAATTTTACACCAATCATGTGTAAAGATATGTGAATTTATGACAGGTTACGTGAAATGACCATTTGTCATGAAATGCTTAGAAATGCCTAAAAATAAGGATTTGTAGACTTATAACAAGTTACGTAAAGTTCGAAGAATATCACCCCAATCTTACAACAATGTAAGAAATAAAAGAGAAATGTAAGCTAATAAAATAGCTGACATTTCTCTTTTTTGATATACTGCAATTACAGTCAATCCAATAAAGCGCAGCGCGATACGAAAGAACGCAGGAGATATCAAACGCAAAATAAAGGAAGGTACCAAGTAAATCGTTTCAATGAGGAAAGGCAGGAAATGAAAATGTCAATTTTAGAGGTAAAAAGTGTGAGCAAGGTCTATACAACCCGCTTTGGCAGCGCGAAGGTACAGGCGCTCTCAAACATGAATTTTTCCGTCGAGGAGGGGGAGTATGTGGCGATTATGGGCGAGTCCGGTTCGGGCAAGACGACGCTGCTGAACATACTCGCGGCCCTTGACAAACCTACAGGCGGCGAGGTGCTGTTAAACGGAAGGGATTTGACGGCAATCAGGGAGAAGGAGCTGTCGGCATTCCGGCGTGACAACCTTGGGTTTGTCTTTCAGGACTTTAATCTGCTGGATAATTTTCCGCTGAAGGATAATATCCTGCTTCCGCTGGTACTGCAGGGAAGGTCTGTCGCGCAGATGGAGCAGCTGATTGAGCCAATCGCGGGAAGGCTGGGCATTCAGCAACTGCTGGCGAAATATCCCTATGAGGTGTCTGGCGGGCAGAAGCAGAGGACGGCTGTGGCAAGGGCAATCATCACAAATCCGCAGCTGATTCTTGCGGATGAGCCGACGGGAGCGCTCGACTCCAAGGCTACTGCGGCATTGCTGAAAGTGTTTCGGGAGATTAACAGTGATGGGCAGACGATCCTGATGGTGACGCACAGCACGGACGCAGCGAGCCATGCAGACCGCATCCTGTTCATAAAAGACGGGGAAGTCTTTCATCAGCTGTACCGCGGAAATCTGACAAATGAGCAGCTTTACGTGAAGATATCAGACACGCTCACGATGCTGACACAAAAAAACAGCCAGAATTAAGGCGCCGGGAGACGGCGGCCTGGAATTGCGAAGCTTATGAATAATAAACAAATGTTCGAAACAAAATGAGGAGTGTGATTTTATGAATCATTTGTATTATCGATTGGCAGTGACCAATCTGAAAAATAACAGGCAGTTTTATCTGCCATACCTTCTTGCCGGCATCGTATCAGCCATGATGTTCTACATCATGCGCGCTGTTCAGGGAAATGAAAGTATTAGTCAGATGCGCGGGGCGAGTGTTCTCAGGACTGTGCTTTTTATGGGAGTTGTGATTGTCGGGGCTTGTGTGTGTATCTTTCTCTTTTACACAAACAGCTTTGTGATGAAACGCCGCAAGAAAGAGCTGGGCGTTTACAATATTCTCGGTATGGAGAAAAGGCATATTGCAAAGGTGCTGGCATGGGAAGCGGTGATCCTGTACGCAGTCTCGGTGTGCGGCGGCCTTGTGTGTGGCATTGTGTTTAACAAGCTGGTGACAATGTTTCTCTGCAGACTGACAGGGCTGTCAGAAAGTATTCCGTTCTATATTTCGGGATGGGGATGTCTGCAGACGGCGGAGCTGTTTGCGGCTGCCTATGCCGTGATGCTTTTTTACAATTTTATCCAGGTAAAGCTTGCCAATCCGATCACACTTCTGCATGGAAACAATGTGGGAGAGCGCGAGCCAAAGGCAAAGTGGATATCGGCGGGAATTGGGATTGCATGTATTCTGACAGGGTATTATCTTGCGGTTCATGCCAATGGAATCCTTGAGGCGGTCAACATGTTTTTTGCGGCTGTCGTGCTGGTCATTGTTGGGACCTATGAGCTTTTTCTGTCGGTGAGTATCGCCGTTCTCAAGCTGATGAAAAAGAATAAAAAGTACTATTATAAGACGTCCCATTTTATCACGGTATCGGGCATGATATACCGCATGAAGCGCAATGCTGTCGGGCTTGCCAATATCTGTGTGCTCTCCACGATGGTGCTGGTGATCCTGTCGACGACGGTGTGCCTTTATGCAGGGGTGGAGGATTCGCTGCAGAATACGTATCCGGAGGAAGTTTCCGCTGCGTTTTATCTGAACGATGTTCCCGGTGATACGGACAGGGAATATCTGCTGCAGCAATTTATTGAAGTGGCGGAAAAACAGAACAGAGAGGTGACAGAAGTGTCAGCGTATTCGGATGCTGTGTATGTGATACACAATGCCGGCAATGAGGTGGAACTTTTTGACAATGAGTCCTACAATTTTACGGAGATGGGCATGCTCTTTGTGATGACGAAGGGGGATTATGAGCAGTATACAGGACAGGCGCTTGATGAGATTGCACAGGGAAGCGTGATTGTTATATCATTGGAAGCATTTTCGGAAGATATCATCAAAGTATTTGACAAAGAGTATCCTGTTGCGGGGAGGTTTGAACTGCCGGAAGACTTTCCAAACAGGGAGCCGGAGGAACTTATGGGGAATATCAATGTGATTTATCTGATCGTGGCAGACGACAGCGCAATGAAGGATTTTGACGGGGAAATTCGGTATCATGTCGGTGTGGAGACGGACGGGACACAGGAGGAGCGAAAGGAGTATGCGTCTGCTGTCCGGGAAGCGGTAGAAGCCTGCAGGGCGCAGTCGGATTTCGACAGATGTCTGATAGATTCCCGGGCGGAACAGCGGGAGGAGTATTTGGGAATGAATGGTGGATTTCTGTTCCTCGGACTGTTTCTTGGAATCTTATTTCTGATGATAACCGTGCTGATCATTTATTACAAGCAGATATCGGAGGGCTTTGAGGATAGGGAGCGCTTTGCGATCCTGACAAAGGTGGGCATGAGCCGGGATATGGTAAAGGCAGCGATCAACGCGCAGGTGCGCACCGTATTTTTTCTGCCGATCACGGTGGCTGTGATTCACCTTGTGATGGCATTTCCGATACTGAAATTGATGCTGATGCTGTTTGGACTGGCAAATAATTTATTGTTTGTGGGATGTCTGGCAGTGACTGCTGCAGTGTTTGCGGTCATTTACTTTATCGTGTTTAAGCTCACATCGAGAAGTTATTATAACATTGTGTATTAATGATATCAAAAATCCTCTTGACAACAGCGCCAAAGAACGGTATAGTTGTCCTTGTACAAACGCTAGGGGTGCACATCGCTGAGACTTTACCCTCATTACTTGAACCGGATAATACCGGCGTAAGGAAGCAGTATGAGTACATGGAGATTTTGGAGCTGGACTAACAGTCCCTAAGACAAAAGCCATGTGAAAAAGTGTAGTTACGATGCTGACCTCCTCGCGAAAACGAAGGAGGATTTTTTATGTTGTATGATGTAATTGTTGATGAATGGGGCGGGACGACTTACGTCCCGACAGCACTTGGAAACGGACTGCTTGCGGCGGTGATCGTGGTACTGCTCGCAGCGGCGGTCGCCTTTGCAAAAGTGCATATGAGAAAGCTGGCGGAAAAGCCGGAGTCAGCCGCGAAGAATACCAAAAGCGGTGCGCTTACGATAAAGCAGCTTGCGTTTTGCGCAATGGCGATTGCGCTCGGGACAGTGCTGTCAAATATCAAGATCTTTCATTTTCCTTATGGCGGATCCGTCACACTGCTGTCAATGCTCGTGATCTGTCTGCCAGGGTACTTTTTTGGCCTTGGCGCGGGGCTGATGACCGGGCTTGCTTACGGGGTACTGCAGCTTTTGATTGATCCCTATGTCCTGTTTCCGATGCAGCTTGTCGTGGATTATCTTCTGGCATTTGGCGCGCTTGGCCTGTCAGGGCTTTTTTCAAACGCGAAAAATGGTCTGGTCAAGGGATACATAGCCGCTGTGCTGGGGCGCTATGTGTTTGCGGTGATCTCCGGGTGGATCTTCTTTGGCGCCTACGCGTGGGAAGGCTGGGCACCGCTGCCATATTCGCTGGCATACAATGCGACCTATATCTTTTCCGAGGCGGCCGTGAGCATCATCGTCATTCTCATGCCGCCAGTGAGGTCAGCGATTGGACGAATCCGGCAGACGGCATAGAATAAGCTTGGAAACAGCTCTTTAAAACGCAGGCACCTTTCTGTATTGAATGTCAGGCGTATGCGGATCTGTCTTTGCCAATTGTCTTGACATAAGCAAGATCGCAAACACGCTCTAATAGTATCCATATTTTTTCTGCAAAAATACAGGTTTTTGTGACCTGTATTTTTTGCTATGATAAGATAATCAGGATAGAAGCGGTAAGAAACTGTAGGAGATATATTTTTAACTATAATTGAGCAAATTTGAAATTTTACCAAAGTTGTTTTAAATGCCTTAAAA
>CAMWXE010000130.1 GCA_947178145.1 uncultured Lachnospiraceae bacterium
ACGCCTTCTTTGCAGGTAAGCGGAATGCTGTGTAATTCTGACATTTGGGTCTCCTCCCCTTATCAAATTCTTTAGGTTAGAATCGATGATGGGGTAAACGAAAAAGCAGTTTTGGCATTCCAGTGAACTGCCCCTTCGTTTACTCCATTTTCGATTTAACCTAATTGAACAAAGTGAGCGTCCGGACAGCCGCGACCTATGGACTTTCAATTCTTTGTTCTCATACATAATTATATATGATTTTCGGTATGAAAGCTACAACATTTCATGAAAAACAGGCAAATGGGCATGACGATAAAACCTCAGAAGCTGAGGCTTTTGAAAGTATGAGCTGCTGCTCTTTAGCAGCGCAGCGGCATTCGCATCTGCGGCTTTCCGAGATGCCCGCCGCATGCTAACATGGTGGCAAACATGGCTTTATATTTTAGATCACTGGTTGCATTGAGCAGACGGTCGATTTCTCCAGAAGAAAGAACGGTTGGAAGTTTATACTCCTTAATCATGCGTGGGACAGTGATATCATCCCAAAGAATGTGAAGTACATTCCGATAGAAAAAACGGATGGCTGAATTATAAAGGTTGAGGGTGGTTGCTTTGAGACCATCGTCTTTCTTGGCAAGAAGAAAATTCCTAACATCCTGACAGGTAAGCTCTTGCGGAGCTTTTCCCATGTATTTCAGGAAATAGGAAACATAGTTTTTGCAGCAGTTAATGGAACGCTCTTTAAGGTTACGGATTTTTCCGGCTTCCTCAAGCTGTAATAAATATTTTTCGTACATAATAAATCCTCCATGAATTAAATAATAAATAAACAGTAACTACCATTCATGGAGGGGCATGGGTATCATAAAAATGCTTGTCTGTAAAGAGAATTAATGATATTCTATTCATGGCAGTAGTAGTGATGATCCTGTGTGTATATGGTTGTTATTTTGTGATGATTTAACAATACCTTATTTAGGACTTGCTGGCTACTGCTTTTTATTTACAATTAAAGAGAAACTGCACCACAGCCTTGGCAGGCCATCGCGCAGCGATTTTGTTCAACTGGAATTTATATAATTATCTCTCTAACTTTCCCCATTTTATAGGCTTTCCCGCCTATCCATTAGTGAAATGATATGTAGTTTCCCTTATTTTTGCCCTTATGAGATAATCACAAGGGAAATAAGGGGAATTTTTTAGTCATTGCCCACCACTTTATCAAGAAGCCGAACCGATTTTCGTTTCGCATCTCTTGTGGAGTGAGCATAGACGTTCATTGTGGTACTGACATCTGAGTGTCCCAACAATTCCTGCACATCTTTTGGGGCTGCTCCATTTGCTAAAAGGTTGCTTGTATAGGTGTGACGTAACTGGTGGAAATGAAAGCCTTCAAATCCCTCTAATGTTTTTGCCACTTTTCTGCATACCGTTCCCAAAGTAGTCGGAAGTTCCAGGCAACCATCAGGTCTTAAGCAGACAAAAGAAATTTCTTTATAATCTGCCGGGACTTCCTCTGTTCTGTCTAAGCAGTAATATTCGTAGTACACTCTGTTTTTCTCTTTGACCTCTTTGTAGTAGTTCGTGTGATAAAGTTCTCCGTACTGCATTCGATTTTTTAACTGCTCTTTCCAGGCATTACGGAAAATCTCTACCAGCGTATCTCCAAAATCAACAATCCTCACTTTTTTCCGCTTGGTTGGTCCGATGATATATTTACGCTTTGAGCCATCATATCGGATGCTGCGTCTTATGGTAAGGCATTGTTCTTCCAGATTTACGTCCTGCCATGCCAAACCACAGGCTTCTCCAATACGAAGCCCGGCATAATAGGCTATCTGGATTGGAAGTATTGCGGCTGGGTTCTTTTTTGAAGATACGCAAGCAGTCTTTCATAATCTTCTCGTGAAATTGGTTGGATATTTCCGTCCATGTCCTCATCCGAAAACAAATCAACTTCGTCCGTCTGATACTGCAGTTTAATATACTGCATGGGATTGAACGTAATATACTGTTTTGGAAATACTGCAAAGCGGAAGGACTGCTGCATGACTGCGGAAAAAGAATGGATGTAATCTTTGCTGTAACCCTTTCTCTCTTTTCCATCGGGATGAACTCCCCCGAAGGAAAGCAAATCAAAGAAGGATTGCAAATGCTCAGAGGTTACATTTTTTAATTTCCGTTCTGCCAGCGGATGTTTCTTAATATTTCGGATTGTTCCGAGGTAATTCTCCACCGTACCATTGCTGAGCGTACCTGTTTTTAATTCCTCCTCTGCCCACACATCCAGAAGTTGTCCGACTGTGAGATTTTCCGCTTTGGCAACAAATTTCTTTTTCTCATAATCATCCATTGCCTGACGGAGCAGTTTTTCAGTTTCACTTTTGCTTTCTGTTCCAACGCATTCTTTCTGAACAAGATTGCCGCTTGCGTCCTCTACATAGAAGCGGTAGTACCATTTCTTTCCTTTTTTTCTTACAGCTCCTTTTGCCATAATCGTATGTCTCCTTTCGATATTAGACAATCGGAACTGATGAAATGCTTCGTGCGTGTAAGTATATCATAACTCCGATTGTCTTACTATACCGATTCGGAATCTTCGTATAAGACTTCTGATAAAAGATTTGCAAGCCTTTGTTCTGCTGTTTTTGGTTTCTTTGAATAGAGCCTTACAACGTCTGCCATCTCATTAAAAGCATTGATGGTATGAGTGATTTCCCTTAAGAACATAATCTCATTATATTCATCATTCGATTCAAACCCTATTGTTTTGGCAATATCCGTCTGACCAGCATTTCCCTTGAAGTTTTTGCAGGCAAAATGGAAGGAATCCAAAAACAGACCATATTGTTTTAACATCAGCAGTAATAAATCTTTTGAAAAAGCATCTTCTTCTTTGGTAAGGGCAAGAGGTAACTGTTCCAGAATGTCTCCCATCGCATCACGAATCTGTAACTCTCTCTTATCCGTAATGTCGGTTTCATATTCATCTGTTTCCCCTTTGAGCCATTCCACAGATACATGGAGTGCTTCCGAAAGACCTTCCAGCACCATTTTTTTTGTATTGTCAATCGAACCATTCTCATAACGCAGGATTGTAGAAGCGGTAACACCCATCTTTTCTGCGACATAAGGCTGTGTCAGATTCAATTCCAGACGGCGCTGTTTTATTCTGCTCCCTATCAGCTTGCGTAATTCTTTATCTTTCATGCTGACTGCCTCCTTTTTCGGTATGTATGAATTATAGCATTGTTTTTCCGAAATTGCAATATGCAATATAAAGTTTATTTTTAACATTTCGTAACGCTTGACAAAAAGATTTGAAAAGGATATACTTACATCACAAGAATTGCATAATGCAATTTATAAGGAGGTGATTATATGACGCAAAGAAAAATTGCATTATCCATCGAAGAAGCTGCTGACTATACGGGAATCGGCAGAAACACCTTAAGACAGCTTGTAGAATGGAAGAAACTTCCAGTATTAAAGGTTGGTCGCAAAGTCCTGATTAAAACCGATATTCTGGAAATGTTTATGGAAGCGAATGAAGGTCGTGATTTGAGGGATAGAGGAAATGTAAAAGCCGTAACAAGAACTGCGGCAAATTAAAAAGGCGGCTTCCAAAGAAACCGCCAAAGGTTCTATCAGACCGAAGCCATGATATACCTACACGCAAGAAGATTATACCATGTGCTTCTTCTGATACGCAACCGAGAACTTATGTTTGCAAAAGAAAGGGGAATGTAATAATGGCAAAATCAACAAAAAGTATCCAGAGAATCAAAGAACGCCGAACAGTTGGAAGAACTTCTACTCTTGACCGAGGAGATACAAGAAGAACTGGAACAGAAAGACCAGCTTATCGTGGAACTAAAGACGCAGCTCAACGAATCTCTGACCTTGAACGAGAAATTAAACAAAGAGAACAGAGCCGGGAATATTCAAGCATTAAAGAACGACTTGAAGCTAGCAGACAGAGCATTGCGGATCGAGAAAGAGAAGCTGCGAAGCGCAAACGTCACGATAGGGGAATGTCAAGATAAAATACGATGCTTAACACAACAACGGGATTATGCCCGGACACATCAGAAAATCGTAGAGATACCGGTAGAAAAGCCGGTACTCTATGAAAAATGTGAAGCCTGTGACCGGACAGCCTATCAGAATGAAAAAGCGAAATACGAAACACAAAAAGAGCGACTTGCAGGACAGTATAAAGCAAAAATGGTAATGTTCCAAACAACCTTGTGCCTTCTTGCATGGTATTCGCTGACAACCACTCTTTTTCAGGCAGTACAGTCAGATGTGTTCCTTTCCGATTGTAAATCATTCTTCCATGATGCAGCGTCATTCATACAAACTTTTATCGGATGGACGATTGCTGCCGGACATTCTGCGGCACAGATTAGTACCAAAATTCCAAATGCGTTTATAGCCGGAATCATATATTGGTTATTGCTGATATTGGTTGTCGGAATATGCGTAGCAGGAACAGGGATACTGGCGATACTGATAGAAATAAAGGTTATAGAATTATATAGGGAAAAGTGTTGGGATGTCATTACTCTACTGATGATACTGACAAGTACTGCTGTCATCATTTATTTTGGAGAATCCATCAAAAAAATAATGTCAATAAATCTTCTATTGCTTTTTGTACTTTTGCAGGGAGTATATGTTGGACTTAGGTGTTATCTTAAAGTCTGGTTGGAAAAAAGACTGTAAAAATAGGAACAGCCAGCCCGGAAAGAATTTACGGACTGGCTGTATCAGCAGAGTGATGTTATAATAAATTTATCAGTCTATTGATTTTATACTTTCCTGACGGCAAAAGTTTGAGTGTTTTTTGAGATTTGGCTGTTACGATAAATATTATGAATTGCAAATGGAGATGATAGCATGAAACAAAGGCTTCTTATTGTTGATGATGAACCGGGAATTGTAGATATGATGACGAGTTATTTTTCTTCTCAGTATGAGGTGGTGACCGCTTATTGCGGAAATGAAGCACTTCAAAAATTAGCAAGACAGCCCGATTTAATCCTGCTCGACATCAATATGCCGGACATAGACGGATTGACCCTTTGTCAGAAAATTCGGGAACTTATTACTTGCCCCATTCTTTTTTTTGACGGCAAGGGTTGAATCTGCCGATAAAATCATCGGCTTTCAGGCAGGTGCCGACGATTATATCATTAAGCCTTTTGATTTGGACGAATTAGGGGCGAGAGTTGCCGCACATCTCAGGAGGGAGCAGCGACACAGGAATAAAGCGACAATTCGCTTCTTTGGTGAACTGACGATTGATTATTCAGCCCGAACTGTCACAGTGGCGGGTGAACCTGTTTCTTTATCAAAAAGGGAATTTGATATTGTAGAGGTGCTTTCGCTGAATGCCGGACAGGTATTTGACCGGGAGCGTATTTATGAAACAGTGTGGGAACTTGACAGCGAGGGTAACAGTGATACTGTCATGGAACATATCAGGAAAATCCGGGCGAAGCTGGCTGCTTGTACGCTTCACAGTTATATTGATACAGTTTGGGTGTGTGGTTATCGGTGGAACGTCTGAAAAATATGGAAATAAAGAAAACTTTTCTCGTCCTATCTGCTTCCTGTGTTTTGGTGGCTCTCCTGATGTTAGGCTTAGTCTTTATGATATGTAATTCAATCAGCAGCACCTTTCCCTCCGGTGGAATAGAAATTTTAGCAGACGGTTCAATCGTTAAAATGGAACCCCCCACAGAGACCCAGCTAAATATATTGTCCATGCTTGGTATCATTCAAATTGTGTCCTGCATTGTTCTCCCTATGGGTGGGCTGGCTCTATCCGGCATATTATATTATCATATCAAATTGAAACAGCCGATCTCCACGCTACGGAATGGAATTTCACGGATTCGGAACCATGACCTTGACTTTTCTATGCCTGTCCATTCTGATGATGAATTGGGGCAACTCTGCACCGCCTTTGATACTATGCGTGAAGAACTTCTGAAATCAAATCAGGAACTGTGGCGGCAGGCAGAAGAACGGAAAAGGCTAAATGCCGCCTTTTCCCATGACTTGCGCAATCCGATCACGGTCTTAAAGGGAACTATAAAATTACTGCGACAGGGCACAGCAGATGAACAAGCCATTGACAGATTGGAAAGCTATACATTACGGATTGAACAGTATGTAGAAGCTATGAGTAGCATCCAACGATTAGAACAAATGCCGGTGCGAATAAACGAGTATTCCTATTCACTGCTACATTCTGAATTAGAGGAAACAGCAAAAATTCTTGCAGGAGCATTAGAACCGTCTGTTTCCGCACCTGATAAGGGGACAATACAATTAGATCATGGATTGGTTTTAACCGTTGCTGAAAATCTAATTGGAAATGCGGCTCGGTTTGCAAAGAGTAAAATTGAAATTCATCTGGAACAGAAAGGAAACTTCTTGCATCTATCAGTTACAGACGATGGACCAGGCTATCCTGTAGAGTTAATACAGAGCGGTCCGAGACCGTTTGGAAAAATGAAAGAAGACTCCGCACACTTTGGTATGGGGCTATACAGCAGCCAGATACTATGTCTGAAGCATGGAGGAACACTTACACTGGAAAACAGAAAAAGTTATGTCACAACGGCTACTGCTTCTTTCCAAATAAATCAGAAACCTTGAGCGTTTTTTGAGATTTCTGTTTTACACTCTCCTTATATTATAAACAAGGAGAGTGTTTTTTATGAACATTGAAGCAAAGGAACTATCAAAAATCTACGGCAGCGGCGAGAGCCGTGTCGTAGCGTTGGATAAAGTCAACCTTGAAATTGCATCCAGCAATTTTATTTCTATTATGGGGCCATCTGGCAGCGGCAAAAGTACCTTGCTCCACCTGCTGTCTGGACTGGACAAGCCTACTTCCGGCAGTCTGACATACGATGGAACAGACATTTATCGTTTTAATGACAAAGAACTGTCCTCATTTCGCCGTCGGCGCATCGGATTTATCTTTCAGCAATTCAATCTTCTCCCTGTGCTGACCGCAAAAGAAAACATCATCATGCCCCTGCTTTTGGACAAAAAACAGCCGGACGAAGTATATCTAAATCAGCTTGCGGATCTGTTAGGTATTCGTGAACGGCTGACCCATTTGCCCCATGAACTTTCCGGCGGTCAGCAACAGCGTGTAGCGATTGCCCGCGCCCTGATCGCAAAACCGGATATTATTTTTGCTGACGAACCGACTGGAAATCTGGACAGCAAGAGCGGCGGCGAGGTTATGGAAATGCTACAAAGCATATGGAAAAAGATGGGGAAAACGCTGGTTATCATCACGCACGACAGCCGCATTGCAAGAATGGCAGACCGGCAATTTGTAATTGTGGACGGTGTTCTTTCGGAGGTGACAGCAAGATGAAATCTTATTTAGCTCTTGCATGGAAAGAACTGAAAGCACAGAAAATTACGGCAATCCTGATCTTTGTTGCAGTTATCATGTCCACGATTATGACGACAGTGATCGGTCAGTCTATTGGTATATTGCAATCCATGCGTATTCAGCAGGCGGCGGGGCTGAACGGAAACCGTTATGCAACCTTTCATCAGCTTGACAAGGAACAGGCGCAAAAGCTGCATGAAGATGATCGCCTATATGATGTAGGCGATACGATCTTTATCGGTAGCACACCATTAGGCAACAGTAGTTTATCTTTATATCTTCGGGAATATCACGATAACGCATTATCTATGTACCCGGTAATCGGAAACGTAAAAGCTGGACGATTACCAGAGGAATCGAATGATATTGCCCTGTCGGAGGATGCGCTTCAATATCTTGGCTTGGACGCTGTAATTGGCGATACCGTTTCTCTGGATTTGAGTGTTTCCGTTATGGATGGATCGCTGTCAGAGTTAGAATATTCTGCTGATTTTGTATTGACGGGCATTCTGGAAAGCAGCTATATAGGCTACGCATCTGGTACGGTTGTGGGGATTGTCGGGGAGGGAACCGCAGAAGAACTGTTGCCAGAAGAATATCTGCTTTATTCCACAGATTTTAAGACTTATGACAAGCAGAATTTTCAAAGCATCATTTATGCTCTCGCAGAAGATTTGAACGTGGATGAACGGTATATCCAATATAACTGGGTTTTGCTTGACGCTATTGGTATTTCCTATGATGAAGCGGCAGACAGCGATACCGGTACGGGATTTTCATTTATGACTGCGGCGTGTATTTTGGTGGGTGTGCTGGTCTTGCTGGCGGCTGGGCTGGTAATCTACAACATTCTGAAAATCTCTATCACAAAACACATCAAAGAATACGGAACACTTCGTGCGATTGGTGGAGAACGAGGGCAAATCTATCGTTTGGTTTCTTTGCAGCTTTTGATTCTCTGTGGAGCCGGTATTCCTATCGGATTGTTGCTCGGTCTATTGTTGGCAAAAGGTGTATTGATTGCGGCTACGGGGCTTCTCAATCCCGATCTGTTCATGGCAAACAGCACTTCCGAATTGAACTCTGCAATCAACACCGCCAGTACGGTAAAACTACCGATGCTCTTTGCCAGTATCACAGTCATACTTCTGTTTGCTCTGCTGGCTGCCTTTCCTGCTGCCCGGTACGCATCTCATGTATCTCCTACTGTTGCTATGTCGGGGCAGACTGTGAAAATCAAACGCAGGATAAAAAGGAACCGCAACATCCGTAATTTTGAAGCTTATTATGCAAGGCTCAACCTAAAACGAGGGCGTGGAAGAACAGCAGTTACCATTCTGTCTTTGGTTATGAGTATTACCGTATTTGTTGCCTTGCAGAGCTTTACAGGACTGCTTGATGCCAGCAGTTCCGTTCAGGACATGTATTTCAGTGACTATGCAGTTACAAATGAAACCGTTGGCATCCCATCAGAAGCTGTAAAAACATTAGCGGAAAATGACGCAGTAGAAAGTGTTTCCACTACACGGCTTTCTGTATTTATGCCAGGTGCCGGTGATATACTGCCCTTTGAAACTGATCTTTCCGTACAGAGCCATGAAACCTTGCAGCTTGTAAATGTGGATGAAGCACAATTACAAATCTATGCTCCTAATTTGTCTGCTCAGGATAAACAGGCTTTGAAAGATGGAACAGGCTGCCTTGTAAAAAATCCCATTGCCTTTTCTTATGGAGATACAACTGTTCAGCAGACTGATCTTACCGTAGGTGATACCATTCAACTGGGAGACAGAACACTTCGTGTATTAGGATTGATCGATACAGCAATCACAATCAATAATGATGGCTTTACGAATGGTGTTCAACTCATCGTGAATGACGAAATATACTGTTCACTGCTCGGAAGCGACAGTTATTCAGAAGTCTATCCTACATTACAGGATAACGCCGATACAGATACCTTTGAAAGCCGGTTGGATAGCTGGTGCAGCAATTATCCAGGAACACATTGGCTTTCCTATCTCCAAAGCAGCAATGAGATGATAGAAAGCTTTGAACAGATCAAAATGCTGTGCTGGGTGCTTATCATCTTTATCGGTATCATTGGCATCCTGAACATCATCAATACCGTTTACAGCAATATTCATACTCGTGTCGGTGAAATCGGGATGCAACGGGCTATTGGAATGAGTGCCGCAAGCCTTTATAAAACATTTCTGTGGGAGGGTGCTTATTACGGTATCATTGCGTCAGTGATTGGAGCAGTGTTTGGCTATGTCTGCTGTATCTTTGTCGGAGCAGCACAGACCGATGCTTTACAGCTTGTCGCTGTTCCGGTTATGGCGATTGTGGAAGCTGCGATTATTTCTATTGTGGCCTGCCTGCTTGCAACGGCAATTCCTCTGCGTTCTATTGCAAGAATGAGCATTGTGGATTCTATTGAGACTGTTGAATAATTTCAAAAACGACAATTAAAACAAGAAATCCCCCATAAGGCAAACCATGTTGCTTATAGGGGATTTCTGTATGTTCTTTTGGGGTGTTCTAAGTCTCGTATAAGCGGGGTGTTGTTATGTTTGGTGTGGTATCTTTAACTACAGGAAACTCCCTACAATACTATCTCACTTCTTGCCTAATAAAGTTCTAATGAATCTTCTGCATCCACCCACATCTGTAAATCTGTAAATTACCATCAAGATATAATCTTGCATATTCCAAAGGCTCATCCACAGCCAATGAAGTAAGCGCACATTCTGATCCATATGTGGTTTTTAAATTTTTTTCAGCTTCCCAGCAATCAATGCGAAGCATATATCCAAATACGGTGCTGCCGGAACCTTATCCAAATATTCCTGTATTTCTTGTTGTAATTTCTTTATGATATATATTTTGTTAAAGTCAAAATAGTTTTTTCTTTTCATTCTCTCTTCAGCACGATTCAGCATTTCGTCAACAAAGCAGTTCCATCTCCATTCCGTATCCGCCTGGATATCAAGCCTTGAAACCTTTCGCTGTATCTTAACTACTTCTCTGGCAATTTGCTTTTTCTTGCTATCATTCAATTTACAATAGACATTACCAATATCATCTCCACGGATATAAGAGAGAATCAGATAGGAATAGTCTTTGTATTTACCCTCCGATAAGACAATCGGTATCGGAATTTCACATACAGACAACCTATTAAGCCAATAAACGGTATCTTTATAGGCATTCTCATCTTTACTGCATCTGAGAATAAACTTTTCATTTGCAGTGGAGACAATAAAAACATAGTTCGCAATACCAGCACTGCAACGTTCTATTTGAACAACACTTCTTTTTGTGTTGTTTTCAAATATTGCGATTGCATCTTTGTAGTCCATTGGGCATTT
>CAMWXE010000131.1 GCA_947178145.1 uncultured Lachnospiraceae bacterium
AGCAGAGATTGCAGATAAGGAAGCAGAGATTGCAGATAAGGAAGCGGCTCTTGCAGATAAGGAAGCAGAGATTGCAGATAAGGAAACAGAGATTGCAGAATTAAAGCGCATGCTGGCTGAGGCCAGGGGAGAGCTGATAAGTAATCAAAAATAGAATTAGGAAATAGATACAGGATGCAGGGCTGGTGTGAAGTACAGGTTATGGGATACAGTGTTTCACATCAGTTTTTGTTTGAAACTGTTGTTTGCTAACTTATAGTTCTGTAATTGATAGCGCTGCATCATCGTGAAGACCTTGACGATCATGGTGTGGTGGCGTAAAATAAAGTTTAGAGCAACAATTAGATTAATGGAGCGGGAATTGAATTTATCAGTTAAACTTGAATTGCAAAGAATGTCTGTTAGATGAAATAGGTGTGATGCTGATACAGTTCAGCGCTGACAATCGAAATGAGGTAAAAAAGTGTCAGAAGAAATAGAAAAAGGATTTGAACAGGAAAAACAGAAAAAAACAGAAAAGATTGCGGCTGAGATTCTTCAGATGGCAAAGAACAAGCTGCTTGTCAATATGCGGTTTATGGATATGTCGCTCAATCAGTTCAAGATTTTCCCAAAACCGGAATTAACGCCTTTTACAGCGAGCGACGGGGAGATCTATATCTATGACCCGGAACATCTTTTGAAGGCTTATGTGCTGGATGAAAACCTTCCCATTCGCAATTTTCTACATACGGTACTGCACTGTGTATTCAAGCATTTTTTTGTAAACACGCTGGTAAATCAGGAGCTGTGGAATCTGGCATGCGATATTGCAGTGGAGAGTGCCATCAATGATTTGGAGCTGAGTTATCTGAACATCAGGAAAGCGAAAGAGCAGATTCAGTTTTTTGACCTGTTTAAGAAAAAGATTCAGACCATTTCCGCAGAAAAAATTTACAGCTATTTTTTGAGTGAAAAGTTGTCCGATGACCTGGTAGAAAGACTGTCGCTTTTATTCAAGGGGGACGATCATTTTCTCTGGTATCTGACGGAGGAGCAGAAGAAAAAGAAGGAGCTTTATGGCGGCTTAGGGGGAAATGCAATTATTCCGGTTGAGCGGGTTCTGCTTGTGGACGGATGGGCGGGAATCGCGCTGCGCATGCAGACAGAACTGGAAGTGTTTGTCAAGAGCAGGGGAACGGAGGCAGGGCTGCTGACGCAGAATCTGAGGGAAGTGAACCGGGAGCGCTATGACTACACGGAATTTCTCAAAAAATTTGCCGTCCGGGGAGAGGTGATGAAGCTCAATCCCGACGAATTTGACTATAATTTTTACACGTATGGCTTGCAGCTGTACGGGGATATGCCCCTGATCGAGCCACTTGAGTACAAGGAAGTAAAGCGGATACGGGAGTTTGTTGTCGCGATTGATACCTCTGGCTCGACTTCGGGGGAACTGGTGCAGCTGTTTGTGCAGAAAACGTATAATATTCTCAAGAGCACAGAAAGCTTTTTTACCAAGATCAATCTGCATATTATCCAGTGTGACACGGTTATTCAGGAGGATGCGAAGATCACGACGCAGGAGGAGTTTGACACCTACTTAAAGGAAATGAAGCTGCATGGTCTGGGCGGGACGGATTTCCGGCCTGTGTTTGAGTATGTCAATACAATGGTGGACAATCACGAGTTTGAAAATCTAAAGGGTCTGATCTACTTTACAGACGGCTGCGGCGTATTTCCGCAGAAGAAACCGCTTTATGATACGGCTTTTGTGTTTATCGATGATTCGTACAATAACTATGAAGTCCCGTCGTGGGCGATGAAGCTGGTGCTCAGGAAAGATGAGATCTGAGTGATTTCAAGGGAACGGGTGCCTGACTGGTTATAATCGGAATGGAGGAGAGAAAATGGAACTTCCGCAGGAGGAAAAAGCTGCAAGGCTGCAAAAAGAAGTGATCAACAGCTCTGTCGGGGAGCTGTCGAAAGTGTATGAAGAACTGGGCGACGTAGAAATGTCAGCGCCGGCGCTGGGGCTGGCGTGCCGGTTTCGGGGGATTGATGTGGTGAGGGCATTGATTCAAAAGGGGGCAACGTTTGATTTCCCTTCAAAGAGGAGAATTGAGGAGACATACAATTGCTATATCGGTCGAAAGTGCGGCAATCACCGCACCAATTATTCCCTCTATCTGCTGAACGTTTTTGAGGAGGATTTGAGAGGGGCTTATTGTTTTACTGGAATGACGCTGAGTCACAGCGCAGAAAGAGAAGCGGGAGAGCCGCTTGTATTTCTTCCGGATGACAAGCGCATTGAAGTGCTGGGATGTCTGTTGGAAAACAGGGAAAAGATTTCCTTTCACCCGGAAGAAATGCTGTACTATGCGATCTATATTGGAGACACTGTGATCGTGGAGGAATTGAAACGGTATGGCGTCAGGATTTCCGATGTTCGCGTCCGCACGATGACGGACGTCGATGCACTGATGGACGCATATTGGCTGGAGTATATCACGATGACGGAGCTGCTTGACAATGAGGATTATTTTAGAGTCATGCAGCAGCTTGCCGCAGAGCTTGACGGAAAGCTGTTTCGCTTTACAGAGAATCTCTATGAGGTTACGAAAAAGCGCTTTTATGATGTCAGGGTATTTGAATTCTTCCTTGCCCACTTCCAGCCTGAGAAGATGAAAAAGTATCAGATCATACGCGGACTGATCGAGATTGATGCGGCGGAATCCCTGCCAGTGATCGAGAGGATGAACTGGCTCACAACGCCGAAGAAGCGCGACGAGTTGATAGCATATGCCTCAGAAAACGGCAGGACAGCGTCGCTGGCCTGGCTGCTCGACTATAAAAACCGCACCGCTGATTTTGCTGTGGAACAGGAAAAAGCGGAAAAAAAGATGATGCGTGAACTGAATATGTCGCCGGATTCTGTCGCCGCGTTAAAGAAGATATGGAGTTACAGAAAGCGTGAGGACGGCACGCTGCTCATCACCAACTATAAAGGCACAGACACTGAGGTTACTGTCCCGGAAAAGATTGGGAAAGGGATTGTGACAGGAATTGGAACTGGCGCATTTTCAGGAGGTTATTCCAATCCAAAAGTAACAGTGGAGCAAGTAGAGCAGCACATGAGAATTACAAATATAATACTGCCAAAGACGCTGCAATATATAGGAGAAAATGCATTTTGTAAAATGCCTGCATTGAAGGAAATCGATATCCCTGAAGGGGTGGAAAAAATAGACGACTATGCATTTTGGAAGTGCGAATTTTTGAAAAGTATCGCGATTCCCGGATCAGTAAAAAAGATTGGAAATTATGTGTTTGAAGGCTGTATCAGGCTTGAGAAGGCGTACATTGGAGAGGGTGTTCTCGAAATTGGAGAGTTTGCGTTTTCAAACTGTATGCTGAAGGAAATCAGAATACCAGAATCTGTTCAGAATCTGTCAGGAACGATTGAAGGCATTGGGACACACAGGGTGTTTGGATACAGTCATCCTCAAAAGATGACTGTGTACTGTCCCAAGGGGAGCCAAGCGGAGGCATATTGCAGGGAAATGCGGATTTCCTTTAGGAATAGTGAGGATGATTAAATAAACGCAGGAATTTTTCCACACAGCTTTGGAGAAGATTGTGATTCCCAAAAAGGTTTATGAAACAGGATATCATTTGTGCAATGAGGTTTATCTGTGAGGGTGTGGAGGAAATCGTGATGAATGTTTTGCATGGGAGGAATAAAGATGGAACTGACACAGGAAGAAAAAGCTGTCCGGCTGCAGCAGGCGGTCATCAACAGTTCTGTGGAGGAGATTTTGAATGTGTATGACGAACTCGGCGATGTGGAAATGTCCGCGCCGGCACTGGGGCTTGCCTGCCGGTTCCGGGGGCTTGGCGTGGTGAGGGCATTGGTTGAAAAAGGAATCAGCTTTGACTTTCCCTCGACGCCGGAGATCGAGACAAGATACCGCTGTTATATCGGTCAGAAATATGCGAACTACCGCACCAATTATTCGTTGTATCTGCTGAAGATTTTCCGCGGCGGACTAAAGGGTGCCTGCAGTACAAAGGGAATGAAATTTACACAGAACGCAAAAAGAGACGCGGGGAAGCCGCTGCCGTTTCTTGCGGATGATGAGCGGGTGCGCGTGTTGGACTATCTGATGCAGCAGAGAGAAAAACTTTCGTTTCAGCCTGAGGAGATGCTTTTCTATGCGATCTATGCCAGGGATACGGTCATTTATGGGGCGCTCAAAAAGCGTGGTGTCACGCTCTCGCAGAGGCGTGTTCAGACGATTACGGAGGGCGGTGCTGCCACGGACGGATACTGGTATGAGTACGGCGCCATGACAGGAAAGCTCGCTGACGAGGACTATATTGAAGTGATGCAGCAGCTTGCATTGGAGCTTGGTGGAAAGCCATTTTATTACACAGAAAAGATGTTTGATATCACCAAGAACCGTTTCCGTGATATCAAAGTATTTGACTATTTTCTGGCTCATTTCAGGCAGGATAAGATGAACAAATATCAGATGATACGCGGACTGATCGATGACGATGCCTTGGAGGCTATGGCGGTCGTGGAGCGGGAGGGCTGGTTGAGTATACCGAAAAAACGTGACGAGATGATCGAGTACGCCTCCCAAAATAAAAAGACGGAGGCGCTGGCCTGGCTGCTTGACTTTAAAAACCGCACCGCTGATTTTGCCGCAGAGCAGGAAAAAGCCGAGAAGAAGATGATGCGCGAGCTGAACGCCTCGCCGGACTCTGTCTATGAACTCAAGAAGATATGGAGCTATAAAAAGCGGGAGGACAATACACTGATGATCACCAACTATAAAGGGAAGGGGATCGAAGTCACTGTTCCGGAAAAGATAGGTAGGGGAATTGTCACAACGATCGATGTCAGTGCATTTAGAGGTTCTTATGCTGGCACTTATCCAAGCTGGGAACAGATCGACCAGCACCGCAAGATCACAAAGATCACGATGCCAGAGACGATCCACACGATCTGTCGGAGTGCATTTCGTGATATGTATGCATTAACAGAGATCAACATTCCCAAGCAAATTAAGGAAATCCAAGAAAATGTATTCAGTGGATGTAAAGCCCTGCAAAGTATCACAATACCAGACACTGCAGAGAAAATCGAAGAAAATGCATTTCGGGAGTGTAAATCCCTGAAAAAAATTACGATACCTGGCACAGTGGAAAAGATCGGCGCATATGCATTTGTAAACTGCAGCCTTCTTGAGGAAGTATGCATCTGTGAAGGTGTCAGGGAAATTGATGCGTATGCTTTCAAAGACTGCAGCTCCTTAAAAAAAGTCAGGATACCTGGCACGGTGGAAAAAATCGGAAAATGGGCATTTGCAAACTGCAGTATGCTCAAAGAAGTCTATGTCTGCGAGGGAGTTCTTGAAATTGGGGAATGCGCATTTAAGAGCTGCAGCAGTTTAGAGAAGATTGGGATACCACAATCAGTTCAGCATCTGCTGACGGATCAAAACAATATTGGCATCACAGCCGAGGTGTTTCACGGCTGTCCGAAAGTGACGGTGTACTGCCCGGAGGGAAGCAGGGCGGAAGCTTACTGCCGGGAAAAGGGCTTTCGATTCGAGTACGATTATAAACTGTAAAGAAGTTTATGTATAAATTGTTAACTGGTATGTGCGCCAGGGCGTGAGGAGGATTGTAATGAAAGCAGGTAGATTGGATCGAACAGAGGCTGCAGAGATTGCGGCGCTGGAACAGGCGGTGCTGAGCGATACACCTGACGAGGTTTCAAGGCTTTGTCAAAAGTTAGGTAAAGTGGTACTCACCGCCCATATTCTGGGGATTGCCTGTCGTTTCCGCGGGCTGGATATGGTACAGGTACTGGTTGAGAACGGCGCGTCCTTTCGCTGTGACAAGGAGACTGTCAGGTACAAATCACAGGAGTTGTTTGGATTTACGGCATATCAGACGGATTATTTCCTCCTGCTCTTATTCACGGATATCAACAGAATATGTGAAGCGCGATTGCGGGTGTACCTCGTAATGTTGTCGGACAGGGATGGACATCCGGTAAAGCCCATTCAAGACGTACAGCTTCTGGAAGGGATCGCGTATCTGTGTGACAATGCCGAAAAAGTGTGCTTTCATCCAGGAGATCTTCTGTATTTGGCAATCCTTGCCGGGGAAGAAAAAATCACTGCTGCACTGAAAGCCAGAGGCATCTCCATCTCGGATGAAAAGAAAAGGATGCTGACAGAAGGAAAGGGGCATGATGTATGGTATATGTATACATATTATATGGAAAGGATGGACGACAAGAGCTTTCTGCGCATTATGTCTGAGCTGCTCTGTGAAATCGGCGGAGATAAAAAACTGCATTTTACAGACGGGATTGGTTACGTTAATCGGAAACGATTGCTGATACCGGAATATTTTTCTTTTTTTATGGAACATTTTGACCAGTCGAAGATGAAGAAAACGATGCTGTTAAAAAATATGATTCTGGATGAAAATACGGATTGTCTTAGGATTGCTGTGGAGTATGGCTGGCTCAAAGCGCCCCGCCAGCGCGATGAGATGATACAGTTCGCATCAGAAAACAACAAGACGGAATGCACTGCATTCTTGTTGGAATTTAAGAACAGGACTGCTGATTTTGCCGCGGAAGCAGAGAGAGCGGAAAAGCGACTCATGCGTGAGCTGAATGCAGCTCCCGATTCCATGACACAGCTTAAGAAAACGTGGGCTTTTCAAAAGAAAGAGGACGGCACACTGATCATTACAGGTTACAAAGGAGATCGTACAGAGATTGTTGTGCCAGAGACGATCGGAAAATATAAAGTCACGGAAATCGGTACGCTTGCATTCGCACCTTATTGCCCTCGAATCAGGACATCGGTACGGGTGCACAGGCAGACCATCACGAAGATCACGCTGCCTGGAAGTATTCAGGTGATTGGCAGCAGTGCGTTTCGTGATTTGATGTCTTTGGAGGAAGTTGTGATTGCCGCGGGAGTGGAAGTGATCGGGGAATATGCATTCAGCGACTGTAATCTGCTGAAATCCGTCGTTATTCCAGAGGGAGTGCGAGTAGTGGGAGAAGGGCTGTTCAGCAGCTGGCATAGCTGGAACCAGACGGGAGCAGCGCTTGAAGATGTCGTGCTGCCGAGTACGCTCGACATCTTTAAGGATGCTGACAGTGTGAAAAATGCACCGCACCTTTTTCATAACTGTCCGAAACTTACAGTGTGGATACCGCCGTTGGAATCCGCGAGAATTTATTGTGAAAAATATGGTTTGAAATATCAATGCTATGATACAATAAATAATATCACACATTTTTCTACAGTTCTTAAGGGGAGGTTATAATGATGAACATCAAGCAGGCAAAGGAAGATATCAAAAACGCAGTGTCAGCTTATCTGACCAAAGACCAGTTTGGTAATTTTGTGATTCCTGTCGAGAGGCAGCGTCCGATCTTTCTGATGGGTGCGCCGGGGATTGGCAAAACTGCGATTATGGAACAGATCGCGCAGGAACTGCAGATTGGTCTGGTCAGCTATTCCATGACACATCACACCCGCCAGTCAGCGCTGGGACTGCCGTTTATTGTCAGGAAAAATTACGGCGGGGAGGAGTACAGCGTCAGCGAATATACGATGAGTGAGATCATTGCTTCGGTTTATGATGTAATCGAGGGGACGGGGTTTCAGGAGGGAATCTTGTTTCTCGACGAGATCAATTGTGTATCAGAGACACTCGCCCCGGCGATGCTGCAGTTTCTGCAGTACAAGACATTCGGACGCCACCATGTCCCCGGCGGGTGGATTGTCGTCACCGCGGGAAATCCCCCGGAGTACAACAATTCTGTGCGCGAATTTGACATCGTGACATGGGACAGACTGAAGCGCATTGATGTGGCGGCGGACTATGAGGTCTGGAAGGAATACGCTTATGTCAAGGGAACCCACCCCGCGATCACGACGTATCTGGATATCAAAAAGGACGATTTTTATAAGATAGAGACGACCGTGGACGGAAAAAGTTTTGTGACAGCCCGCGGCTGGAGTGACCTCTCTGATATGATAAAACTATATGAACAAAAAGATTTTCCAGTCACGGAACAGCTCGTACTACAGTATCTGCAGAACAAAAAAATCGCCAAGAGCTTTGCGGTGTACTATGACTTGTTCAAAAAATACAGGTCGGATTATCAGGTGGACAAGATTCTCGCTGGAAAGGCCGGAAAAGAGATTGTGGGGCGTGCAAAGGCGGCAAAGTTTGACGAGCGCCTGTCATTGCTGGGCTTGCTGACGGATGCTCTGATTGGCGGGCTCCGCGATGTATTCGCGCAGGAGGGGGCGGTCATGGAGCTGGTAAACTGCCTGAAACTGATGCGGGCGGATTTCGTCATTGAGAAGGATTTTCTGGAAGTGGTCAAGCGTCGGATTACGGCAGAACAAAAGGAGATTTCCGTTGGAAAGAAAGCGGGAAATCTCTCCGCAGACCGCGAGTACATACTGAATCTCACGATTGCTGCCTTGGGGGAACAGTTAGAGCTGACTGCTCAGAAAGCTCCGGCAAGCGGGGATGCTGCTTTTAAGCTTCTCAAATCCGATTTTGATAAGAGAAAAAAGGCACTCACGAAATTCGTGTCGCAGACGGACAGTAATCTTACAAATGTGTTCGCGTTCTGCGAGGAGGCTTTTGAGATGGGCAGCCAGGAGCTTTTGATTCTGGTGACAGAGCTTACCACAAACACCTATTCGGCGCACTTTATCGGGAAATATGGCTGCCAGGCATATTTCAAGCACAACAAGGACATGCTGTTCTCTGAGCGGAAAAAGGATATATTGGCGGAGATTGATGAGTTGATGAAGTAAATGTGGGACTGAAAAATGAAGTTGCTGATTGTTGAGGACGACAGGAAATTAAATGACGGAATCGTGCTGGCATTGAGAAATGACAGGTATACATTTTCACAGTGCCGGACGATAGCGGATGCGAGGAACGTATTAGTGCAGGAGGATATCTCTCTGGTGCTTCTTGATGTCAATCTGCCGGACGGAAACGGGATTGATTTCGTGCGGGAGATCAGGGAGTACAGTCTGGTTCCGATTCTGCTGATAACGGTGAACAACATGGAGCTTGATATCGTCACAGGTCTTGAGGCCGGCGCAAACGATTACATCACAAAGCCGTTCAGCCTGATGGTGCTGCGCGCGCGGGTGGCGGTCTGGCTGCGCGGAAAAAGCGGGCACACAGACCATTTCAGGATATCCGGTTTTGACTTTGACTTCGGGAAAATGGAATTTCGCCGGAACGGGCGTCTTGTGGAACTGAGCAAAACGGAGCAGCGGCTGCTGCGGATTTTGTGTGAGAATAAGGGTGCTACAGTAAAGCGGAGTGATCTGATTGACCAGGTGTGGCAGGGAGACGGCGAGTATGTGGACGAACATGCACTGACTGTAACAGTCAAACGGCTGCGCGATAAGCTCGAGGCAGATTCCGCAAATCCGGACTATATCAAGACTGTGTACGGAATCGGATATACATGGGCGGTGAGCCAATGATGGGGAGTGCTGCGCTCGCGGGAATCGTGTCGTTTGCCGCAGCAGGGCTGCTTTGGTATATGTATTTTTATCAGAAGGAGAAAAAGCTGCTGCAGCGGCTGTATGACATCATTGAGCAGGCAGAACATGCCGGAGTGGGCGATGAGGAAAAAGTTTCTGAAGAAAAAGTTTCCATGATTGAGGATAAGTTCCGTCGGTTTGTCAATAACAGTCTGATGGAAAACGAGAATAACCGTCGGCAGAAACAAGTGATTCAGGGACTGATTTCCGACATTTCCCACCAGACGCTGACGCCCATAGCGAACTTGAAGTTATACGCGGAGCTGCTGCAGGAAGCGGTTGGTTATGGGACAAAGGAAGATGCGGCAGTCAATCCTGAACTGGCAGAGATCACAGCGACACTGTGCGGGCAGACAGAGAAGCTGGATTTTCTGATTCAGTCGCTTGTCAGGCTTTCGCGCATGGAAACAGGGCTGATCGGTGTACACCCGCAGACTGCGGACATTCAATCCCTGTTTGACACTGTGCATTGTGAGTATGGGAAGAAGGCGGCGGAGAAAGGAATATCGCTCACTTTTGGCGAGAGCGGTCTGAAAGCGTTTTTCGACATGAAGTGGACAGGGGAAGCGCTGGGGAATATTGTGGATAACGCTGTCAAATACACGCAGTCTGGCGGAAAAGTGTGTGTGTCTGCGCAGGCGTATCCTTTTTTCGTGCGGATTGATGTGGCGGACAATGGCATCGGGATAGCAGCGGCGGATTTTCACCGGATCTTCACCCGATTTTATAGAAGTCTGTCGGCAGATGACCAGCCCGGAGTTGGAATCGGGCTGTATCTGGCAAGGGAGATCGTGCAGGCGCAGAGAGGATATATCCGGGTGGCCTCAAAGGAGGGCGAGGGCACAGTGTTCTCGGTCTTTTTGCCGCCGGCAGATGGCGGGAGTGTCAAAGATAAAGTGAATTGATGGGAACTGTCCAAACTCCTTGTACATGATAATGAGAGCCTTTACGCCGCCAGACAGTCTTTCTGGGGCGATGATTCCGAGAACCGGGCTGTTGATCGCATATGCGGACATAAAATATTCGTAAAAGTATCCTAAAACCAGAAGAAGGCGCTGCTGAATCAGTATCGTCTTTTTTTATGTACAGTGGCATGTAAGGAACTGTAGAAAAATAAGTGACACATCTTGACTTGTCTATTTCTCCGATAT
>CAMWXE010000132.1 GCA_947178145.1 uncultured Lachnospiraceae bacterium
TCCTGTTTATGACAGCGAGAGATGATATGCCATCTAAAAGCAAGGGGTATCTTGCCGGGATTGATGACTATATGGTGAAGCCAATAAACTTTGAGGAACTGCTGCTGCATATCGGTGCGCTGCTTCGCCGGAGTGGAATTACAAATAACAGGATTTTGACCATCGGCAAGTTTGTTATGAATGCCGAGGAAATGACGGTAACAATAGATGGTGAAGATATCCCTGTCACTGTCAGGGAGTTTAACATTTTATTTAAGATGCTGTCATACCCCAAGAAAGCCTTTTCCCGTGCGCAGCTCATGGAAGAATTCTGGGATGCGGACTCGGATGCAACGCTTCGAGCCGTTGATATGTATATTGCAAAGCTGAGGGATAAATTTACAGACCGTCCAGAGTTTAAGATAGTCACGGTATATGGGATGGGATATAAGGCGGTGGTTCAATGAAGAGTAAGAAAACCGATGCTGATCCGAGAATTAAACGGCATACTTTTTCATGGAGCCGATTCATCATAGTATTTGCTATTTTAATCCTGCTTGCTTTTGGTCAGTCTTTTATGCTGGTGAACTATTTTGATTCCAATATTATCCCGCCGGAGCTTGTCAACCCGCTTATCCTGTACTGGGCGGTTGTTGCGGCATTGTTCAGCTTATTTACAACAGCCAATATTCGCAAAAGATATGAAAAACCGATGAAACATATGGGGGAGGTAACGAAGCGTGTGGCAGAGGGGGATTTTACTGCCCGCTTGGATGTGAGCCGTACGGAGGATAAGCTTGATTATCTGGATGTGATGTTCCTTGATTTTAATAAGATGGTGGAGGAACTGGCCAGCATCGAAATACTGAAAAATGATTTTGTTTCTAATGTCTCCCACGAAATAAAAACGCCCCTTGCGGTTATCCAAAATTATATAACTCTTATGCAAAACCCGGATCTGACTGCGGGACAAAGGAAGGAATATGCGGATACTATTTTTCACGCATCTGAACAGCTTACTACACTGGTCAGCAATATCCTGCGGTTAAGCAAACTGGAAAATCAATCAATTTTACCCTTGCCGCAAAACTATGATGTATGCCGGCAGCTTGCTGACTGTGTGATGAATCTGGCGGACCGGATGGAGGCAAAAGGATTGGAATTTACTGCTGATATAGAAGATAAAACTTTCATCATAGCTGATGAAAGTATGATGGAGATTGTCTGGAATAACCTGCTGATAAATGCAATCAAGTTTACAGAACCCGGCGGTAAGATTGTGTTGACACAGACTACAGCAGGTAACGATGTTTGGGTATCTGTTTCTGACAGTGGGTGCGGAATGGACGAGCAGACGCTCCGGCATATTTTTGACCGGTTCTATCAGGGAGACACCTCGCATTCACAGGAAGGTTACGGACTTGGATTGGCACTGGTGGCAAAAATCATTGATCTAAGCAAGGGAACAATCAAGGTTTCCAGCACACAGGGAAAAGGCTCTGTGTTTTCCGTATGCCTAAAACGGGGATGTTGACAAGTTTCATACTGTGTTATGGGGGAAACAGGTATAAAATTGCAGGCTGTTTCTTTTTGAAAAATTTAATCAAACAGGTAGGGAGTCGGATTTCCGGCTCTCTTTTTTGTGTGTGAAAAAATCATGATTAACAATTCTCAAACATTTTAGCGAAAATTCTCAAACATTGACACAGTATAATGTGTTCTGTAATGAAAAAACAGGTTTTCATCAAGATATTATTGGAGGTTCTTGTCATGGAAGAAGAAAAACGTACCTATACTTACACTTATTCTGCAAGGCAACATGAGGAGGTGGACAATATCCGAAAGAAGTATCTGCCGAAAGAAGAGGATAAAATGGAGCAGCTCCGTAAACTGGATCAGAAATCTACGGAGCGTGGCAAAATCACCGCAATCATTATGGGGATTATCAGTTCTCTGATTTTGGGAATTGGAATGTGCTGCACGATGCTTTGGACAGACTTCTTTGCCGCTGGAGTTGTGATTGGTATTGTCGGCCTTGCTGGTCTTGCTTTCGTATACCCGCTTTATATCAACATTATAGCAAAAGACCGGAAAAAACTGGCTCCGCAGATTATAGCTCTCAGCGATGAGCTTATGAAATAAATTCTAAGGAGGAGCCAGAGATGGAAGCAATTTCAGCAATAAACCTTTCTAAGTCGTTCAAAGGGAAATATGCCGTGCATGGTCTCAATATGCACGTCCCGGAAGGTGCTATTTATGGATTTATCGGGGAAAACGGTGCGGGAAAGTCCACTACACAAAAAATGATCTGTGGTCTGCTGCTCCCCACGAAAGGGGAAATTACTCTGTTTGGCAAGCCGGCAGACGATGCGGAAGTCCGTTCCCATATGGGTGTACTGATTGAAAATCCGGGAGTGTATATGGGATGGACGGCAAGGGAAAATCTGTTGCTGCAGGCTATGAATATCGGTGTTGAGAATCCGAAAAAAACTGTGGATGAAGCATTGGAGGCTGTCGGATTAGGCGATACAGGAAAGAAAAAGGTCAGGGAGTTTTCTCTTGGCATGAAACAGCGTCTTGGCATTGCGGCAGCATTTTTGGGCAATCCAAATATCCTCGTTTTGGACGAGCCTATCAATGGACTTGATCCGGAGGGTATCCGGGAGATTCGTCAAACACTGCTACGGCTGAATCAGGAATATCATTTAACGATTCTGATCAGTTCTCATATTCTTGGGGAACTTAGTAAAATTGCCACACACTACGGCATTATCAAGAAAGGGAGCATGACAAAAGAGATTTCAGCAGAAGATTTGTCACGGGAATGCCGGGATTATATGCGTATTAAAGTACTACATCCGGAGAAGGTGTTGCCCTATTTGAAGCAGCATATTCAGATGGATGGAAGCGAAATTGTGGATGGCGAAATTCATTTATTAAACGCAAAGGATGGTGCGGCGGTGAACCAGTGCATGTTCCAAAATGGGGACATAGCCAGTGAGATTTCCTTCCATCAGTTAGATTTGGAAGAATATTTTATGAGCCTGATGGGAGGTGGAAATAATGCGTGATTTGTTGTCGCTGAACCTGAAGCAGGTTCAGAACCTGTTTCGAATGGATCTGCATCGGATGCTACACGGAAAAGCGTTTTATGTTATGATTGGCATTACAGTTTTTATCCCCGTAATGATGCTGACGCAGATGAGTGATGTAAGGGATATTACAATGTTTATCGGCAGTGATGTGGTTTCTGGCGGAAGTTTTGGAGCTGGAATGAATCTTTCTATGCTGAATGTCCTGACTGGAATGCTTCTCAGTATTTATATTGGCAAAGAGTATACAACCGGATTTATCAAAAATATTATTACAACCCATGCCAACAAATATGACTATCTGGTGTCAAAGGGGCTGATTGCTTTAATTTGTAATGCTGTGTTTGTAGTTATTTATTTGGTTACTTTGTTTGTAATGGGAGCAGTCATGGGACTTCCGGCAGAGATTCCCAGCATTATAGGAATGGCTTTATATATCATTGAAAAACTACTTTTGTCCATCCCTATGTCTATGTTAATGGTTGCCATTAATCTGATTTTCCGCCGCAGTTATGGATGGAGCATAGTATTTATTTGTATAGCTGCTACAGGCATTATTGTCATGTCAATTCAGATGGGATTACGGATGCTTGGATTGGGGGCGCTTGCCAATGTATTTAACTTTACAATTACAGGGGCATCAGCATTTACAACAACAACGCCGAATGTGGTTTCATTGTTGATTGTCATTCTTGTAAGCATTGCATGGACACTGATCTGTTCCTCAATTGCCGACTATTTAATGAATAAAAGAGATGTTTTGTAAACAGAAGCGTTGAATTGAAGGAGGTGCGAACATGAAAAAGCTGCTTGCTGCAACAGGTATTATTGCTCTTGTCGCTGCCATTGTGGGATTTTTGGTTCACCACCAGAAAGAAAATGGCTGACATGGAAAAGACGGGGCTTGATATGGGATATGCCTCGTCTTTCTCTATAAGCAGGCAAGGAGGATTCAATGGATAACACATTTGAAATGAAAAGAAAGTGGGAGGCAATATTTGATTTTACATCATTATTTCTCCTGTTTATGGTAGGTAGTGTCTTGGGCTTTATTCTGGAAGGTATATGGCATCGTATCAAGTTAGGCATTTGGGAAAGTCATTCAGCGGTGGTATGGGGACCATTTTGCATTATTTATGGAATCGGCGCTGCTGCGGTTTATCTGTTGTCCTGTTGTCTCTGGAAGAAAAATATGTTTTTACAGTTTTTGGCTTTTTCTTTCTCTGGTGCCGCTGTTGAATATTTTTCCGGTCTGTTTCAGGAAATTTGCTTCGGATCGGTTTCTTGGGATTACAGCCGCCATGTGTTGAACATTGGCGGACGTGTGAGCTTACAGATGGCGCTATTTTGGGGAATTTTGGGGATTCTCTTTATTCGTTATATCTTTCCCTGTTTAAGCCGTCTGTTTGATAAAGTGCATGGGAAGTCCATAAAAACACCTTGTTTTGTATTAGCTGTCTTTATGGTGGTCAATCTCATTGTTTCTGCCGCTGCCGTACTTAGATGGCGGGAACGTCAGGATGACATTCCTGCTTCAAATCAAATAGAGGTATTTTTAGACGAGAATTACAATGATGATACCATGAAAAAGATATACCCAAACATGCAATTTCGATAGACATAAAAGATTTAGATACTGGAAATGGATGACATGAAAATATTGATAACAAGCGATTGGTATGAACCAGTCATAAATGGGGTGGTAATGTCTGTCGTGAACTTGGAAAAGGAACTGGCTTTGCGTGGACATGAGGTGCGGATTTTAACATTATCCCCAACAACACATTCTTATACAGAAAATAATATCGCCTATATTGGCTCAATCAATGCAGGTAAAATATATCCGCAGGCACGAATCCGGGTAAAAACAGTACATATGCCTATTATCAAAGAATTGATAGAATGGAAGCCGGATATTGTTCATTCTCAATGTGAGTTTTCAACTTTTTCTCTGGGAAGAAGAATTGCAAAAGAGTCATGCGTGCCTTTTATACATACCTATCATACTGTATACGAAAACTATACCCATTATTTTTCACCCAGCATATACATCGGCAAAAGGATGGCTGCGGGTTTTACCCGGTCAGTCCTAAAGAAAGCGGATACGATTGTTGTTCCATCAGAAAAGGTTCAACATCTTCTTGCTGCTTATGACATTCAACTGCCAACTTATGTGATACCAACCGGAATTAATGTTGAAAAATTTTCTAAAAGTCCCCCGAATTGTTGGATATGCCGAAAAAAGCAGGAGTATGGGATTCCTGACAAAAATCTGGTTTTGCTCTATATTGGCAGACTTGCAAAGGAAAAGAATATTGAAGAATTGTTATTCTGTATGTCGCTGTTAGCAGGGAAAGGAATTACTCTGTTGATGATTGGTGATGGACCGTACCGCAATCGGCTCGAACAAATCACAACGGAATTGGGACTTAAACCGTATGTTATTTGGGGAGGGATGGTGCCGCCGGAACAGGTTGGATCATACTATCATTTGGGAGATGTCTTTGTAAATGCTTCAACAAGTGAAACGCAGGGACTTACCTATTTTGAGGCTCTTTCAGCCGCTTTACCAATACTCTGCCGTAGTGATGATTGCCTGACCGGTGTGATTGAGAACGGAAAAAACGGGTGGCAATACAATAATTCGGAGGAATTTGTAAGGTATGCCCTGATGTTTCGTGATCAGTTTCATCTACGCAATTCCATGTCCGAATACGCTGCAAGAAAGGCAAAGGAGTTTTCAATTGATGTATTTGCCAATAAAATAGAAGATTTATATTTGCAGATTGTCCGGCAACCACAATGAAAAAGAAAAAACTGTAGAAATGGAGCATATGGGATAAATGGGGAATTTAATTACCTACTTAAAATGGCGTGGAGATTTCAGCTTTTGCAATAGTCCGTTTTGTGAAGTGGATAATGCAGTGTTGTCGGTGCTGTCTTATGTGTGTTTTGAAGAGTGCATATCTAAGGAAGATGAAATAACCGTAGAACAAGCCGCTAAAATATATTTTACAAATGAGAAAATGAAGATGATGACGCAATGGAGGGATTATGAGGAGCTTTTTTACCAGATGGCAGTTTCAAGAAGATTCCAAAAATCTTTATTGTCTGGATATATTAGTGTTATCAGTGAGGAGACACAGTTTTCAGCTTTACAGATCAAGCTGGAGGATGGGACTATATATATTGCATTTCGTGGAACAGATGAATCCATTGCGGGGTGGAGGGAAGATTTTTCGATGAGCTTCCGCATAATCGTTGCGCAGGAGCTTTCATTGAAATATTTGGAGGAGCATATATCAGGAAATCAGTGCATTTACCGGATTGGGGGACATTCTAAGGGTGGAAATCTTGCAATATTCGCATCAACCAATTGTTCCCCAGATAAGAAAAAGAATATTTTAAAAATATATAATAATGATGGGCCAGGAATCTGCCCGGAAATGTATCGCAAGCAGGACTTTTTAGAAATAAAGAATAAGGTAATATGCTTTATTCCCACATTCAGTATCATAGGGCGTTTGTTTGAAATGGACGTGGAAACATATATTGTTGGAAGCAGTGCAGTTGAATTTTTGCAGCATGATTGTATGACTTGGGAGGTAGAGGGTAATCATTTTGTACGCCGGGACACTGGAACAGGAAAATGTGAAGCATATAGCAGAATTATAAAAGAGTGGATGGAAGGGGCAACAAGGGATCAGCGGGAAGCATTTACAAAAGATTTTTTTGATGCGCTTGGTGCAAATGGAGCAACACAAATGCTGGATATTCCGGCAGATGGGTTCGACGGTTTTGGAACAATCCTTGTGGCACTGATTGAATCCGAAAACAGGACAAAGGTTGCGGTCAAAAATCTGTTGAAAACGGCGTTTTCTTATTTGAAGCGAATGGATATGAAAGTGGCATTGCATAAAAAGCAGGGGATACAGGGACTGGGTTTGTTTTTGGTTGGAATCCTTTTTATCTGTTTTCCAGAGTTTGCAGTAAATGGAATTGGGACTGGGATTATGGCAGTTGGTTTTTTGTGGAATGCAAGAAAACTGTTAGGAACAGCATTATGTGAGGACATGGAGAGAGTAAGAAAGAGGCGCAGGCTCTTGGCAGAGATGTTCTTTATGAGCCTGTTTGCAGTGTTAGTGTTCCAGAAAAGTGTATTGACAATAACAATTAATCTGGCAATAGGAAGTCTGTTGTTAGTATATGCCTATATGAAATCTAAAAAAATCTTTTCCGGAAAAGAAAAAAGTAGGTATGGAAAGGTGTCCGGCGGGTTTATGGCCGTCATGTCCTTTATGCTTGGAATGGTTTCTCTTGCGACGCCAGATTGGTTTTTTACAGAAAAGACCTTAGCGGTAGGCAGCTTTTTGGCTGTTTATGGCGCAGGAAAAATTTTATGGGAAATGATGAACACAGAAGTTTAATCGTTTGTGTGTCATAAAAATATAAAAGTGAAATATTGTAATCAGTTTATGTTTTCTACTTTATGGAAAGTCAATTACTGTTTACCTGACATATACCTGTGTGTAATGCCTAGTACTCCAATTTCTGGACGGAGTACTATCAGTTATTTTTCTACAGATCTTAATCAAAGTATCTATAAGAAATGACTCCGCAGGGCTCATTATCAATTTATATGATAATATAATGAATCCACTCGACCGGATTATCTTAATCAAAGGAAAAGGCTTGGGTAGACCAAGACAACAGTGTATGAATATGAGTGAGTATTCCAATCCACTCAAAACTGACTGATTGATGATAATTTGAACATTATTGGCTCTTATAATATGGACAATTGCAGTACCTTGATACGAAAATTATACTGGTGGTAGACTTCAGGGAATTAATCGAGAGTTAGGGCAGCAGATTATAAATTTGTAGAAAATAGCAACAGCAACAATTCTCAAACATTTCTTTGAAACTTTTCAAACATTGTTTTGAGATAATCAATTTGTAATAGTAGAAAAGGATAAAAAGGAGATTATGATGAAGACTATATACATTCTTTTGACGAAATCTGAAACCATATTATCAAAAATTGTGCATTTTGTTACTAATGATGCATATACGCACGCTTCTATTGCATTTGACGAGAATTTGCAGACACTATATAGTTCTTCCCGAAAAAATGGACGAACCTTATTTCCTGCCGGTCCATGTACTGAAAGTCTGCATAGTGGATACTATAAACGATATGCTCAGATCCCATGTGCTGTCTATGAATTACAGGTGAGTGACGAAATCTATGAAAGTGCAAAGAAAGAAGTAGCGCAAATCATGGAGAATGCCGAACATTATCATTTTAACATTATTGGACTTCTTTTATGTCAGTTTAATATTCCATATCATCGGAAGTACTATTTTTTCTGCTCTCAGTTTGTTAGTGAGGTTTTATGCAGAAGTAGTGCCTTAGATTTGCCGAAGGACACATCCCTTATGCGTCCGAGCGATTATATGAAATTGCCTGAGATGTTATGCTGTTTTCGGGGATATTTAAATGAATTCACGAATCAGAAAAATCTGTCTTTGGTATGAGGTGTCGCATATGAAAATGAAACAATCAAAGAGTTATCCATTAGACAATTCAGCAATTATCCACTTAGCATCCATGAGTGAAGGATACACAAATTCCTTCCGGATTGCAGCAGCATTAACAGAAAAAGTTTGTCCAGAAATTCTTCAAACTGCATTAGACCATATAACCCCACGGTTTCCAACAATTGTTGCGGGAATTAGACGAAAATTATTTCAATATGTGGTGATTCCGGTAGAAGTGCCACCAAGGATACAATCAGAACAGGAGTGTCTTTCGTGTATGGCAAAAGACAGAATTGCAACCTGTGCAATTCGTATTTTATATATGGAAAATATAATTGCATTTGAATGTTTTCATGCTTTGACAGATGGCTATGGCGGAATGATTTTTTTGAGCACATTACTGATGGAATATTTTTCAATAAAATATTCTGTTCGTTGTTGTTATTCAGAGCAGATTTTGAACCCACATAGTACAATATTGGGAACAGAATTGGCGGATGACTATCTTACCTATGCAGAGACACATAAACTTGCGGCGAATAATCGGAATGTTTACAGATTTCCTAATCCTGTAATTTCTGATAATCTTTACCATGTTACGACTGGAATTTATCAAACACAGGAGCTTCTTAATGCTGCACACGATTTTGGTGTCAGCTTAACAGTTTTTCTTACTGCAGTCATGTTTGATACAGTGTTAGAACTTCAAAGGCGTCATATAAACGACAAAAATTTTTATAAACCTGTTCAGATTATGGTTCCTATCAATTTGAGAAAAAGATTTGAAAGTAAAACATTGCGGAATTTTTCACTTTACGCTTTACCTTGTGTTGAACCGACAAGTGAGAAAATTCCTTTTGAGGTACTTGTAAATCTAATTTCAGAACAAATAAAGGAGCAGACATCTAAGCAGTATCTTTCAGGTATGATTACATTGAATGTCAAAGTGCAAAATATGACTTTGTTTCGTATTTTGCCGATATCAATAAAGGATGTTTTAGTACGATTTATCTATCATTTTTATGGTGAGCGTAATTCTTGTTTAAGTATTTCCAATTTAGGAGAAATTGCATATCCCAAAGAAATAGGGCAATATATACAACAAGTGGGTATCTCTCTTACACCGAGAAGAAATGCGTCATATAATTGTGGTGTTATTTCATATGATGGAAGGCTATTTATAAATTTCACCAGAAAGGGAAGGGTAATGGAGTTAGAACAATGTTTTTTTGGAAAATTAGCTGAGATGGGTTATCAGGCAAAAATAGAATTTGATTAACGTGGTGGAGTATAGTATTTGATAGAGAGGCTCATGTCTTGAAGTTGTATTGCTGACTGGACTTCAAATTTTTCTTCAATGAATATAATAAACGAGGATGAAGAGGTAGTGTTTAATGAAGTGATGGAAGTGGTTGGTAGGCGTCCGGATTTTCAGGTAGATAAATTTTTTAACAGGTGTTTTGCGGTGGCCTTCAACAAAAGGTGTTACGTCAAACAATTCGATGGGACGGGCAAGCATATATTCCATGATGGATCTGAAAGACTTTCCAAAAACATCGCTAAATATGTCATCAAGTTTGAGATTAGATACGATAAGATAAGACAGTTTTGGGTACGATTTTTCTCAATGGTGAGCATACAGGTAAGTTTGAATCGGTACTGGATCCAATTCTTAGATGCCGGATGTCAGCAGGTGGAATAAAGGAAGGTTTGTATCATACAAGTAAAGGTCACAAATCCATTTGGCGTCCTATCGATCAGTCTTGTTTCCTTTCTGTGGTTTTGTATACTTTGGATGGGCAAGGGTAACAAAAAAGTTGTTCTTCTCAAGGATATTAAAAACAGGAATCCAATACCTGCAGGTAGATTCCATGTATACGTTGTTACAACGATATTTCATAAGCCAGTCAGATAACTCCTGAAAACCTTTCGAAAAGGAAGAGAAGCGAGTCTGTTCATACTTGGTGCGACCATTCGCATCAGTAATCTCGATACAGGCATAGATCTAGTACATCATTGCATAAATAACGGTGAATTAAATTGCTAAAGGTATCCCC
>CAMWXE010000133.1 GCA_947178145.1 uncultured Lachnospiraceae bacterium
AATTTTAAACCAAGCAGGAAACTGCATATTTGATTTGGTAAATTTTTCCTCTCGTGAGTATAATATTTCTTCTTCAAGCTCTGGTAACTCCACTCCTTCCTGCCATCTATAGTCTTTCCTGCTATCACATCCTTTCGTTCCATCCTAACATTTTCCTGCCCCTCTTTCTGAATACTTAAATCCAGCCGTTCATCCAATCTTTTGTAGTTTTTCACACAATTCTTCTATATACTGCCTTCTAACCAACACATCCAACCATTCTTCTGGAATATCGTCAGATCCATAGTATATCCCAGCCAGACCACCAACAACAGATCCAACCGTATCTGTATCATTTCCAAGGTTTACAGCCTTCAGAACACATTCTTTATACGAATTGGTATTCAACAAACACCATATAGATGCTTCTAACGTATCAACAACATATCCGCTGCTTTTTACTTCTTCCTCAGCCAAATTTGAAAAACTTGATAAATTTCTTAGCCGGTTATAATTATCTGCATCATCAGGCATCTCAGTGTCATAAAATTCAAACGCTTCATTTATTCCTTGTTCTACACACACATATAATGATTCTTCCATTTTCAATAGCCGTAGCGCTATATTTACATAAATGCCACATGCAATCAGGCTTATTGGATGTCTATGTGTTAAAGCGGACACATTATGTACTATTTTCATTTTCGACTCCATCGTATTGCCTTTATGTTTTTGCAAATAATATGCAATTGGAAGAATTCTCATTAATGAACCATTCCCATTTTCATATTCTGAAATACCGCCGCACTCCAGCGGATCTATACCACGGCCATAATTCATAATAGCTCTGCTAGTTGCATTACCTACGTCAAAAACCTCTCCACGTGCTGTGTAATCATTATACATTAGCCAATTAGAAAATCTATCCATAATATCAACATAATCTATTTTATTCTTTTCAATAATACTATCTATTAAAGCTAATGTTAAACTTGTATCATCAGACCATGTCCCGATTGGTTGATTATGCGTTCCATATTCTCTCATAGAAACAACAGGATTTTCAGCTATTTCCTGTCTGCTCTTAAATTCAACTGGAACTCCTAAAGCATCACCTATTGCCAATCCAATAATTCCATCGTAAACTTTTTTCAAAATAATCCTCCACATAAAAACAGCATTTTATTCTTTTTCATTTTCCAGAGCGATATTTCTCAATGAAACCATTCCCCCTTTGGGGAACTCATCAGTGACCAATCTGACTTCAATATAGTCTGTCTCAAGGTCTTCTATATTAGTATCAACGCTCAAACGTTTCCTATCAATCCCAATATAACATTATCATATGGTTAATTTGGTTATAGTCAGTTCGTTCAATGACTTTTGGATTCTGTTCCTCTTGTGTTACAATCCAAATACTACCGTTACCAATTTCATCACTATCTTTAACAAAAGAGATATCACTCGGTTCCGCAACACCGCTTTTTTCAACCAGTTCCTCTATTTTAGAAACAGGGAGAACCGTGTCAATCCAAAGGGTATCTGCGTATGTTGATTTTTCTCCATCGTTTCTGTCTCCGCTGTCTCCAAAACACGCTGTCCATTTATTGCTATTTCTTAACAGTTCCCAAAATTCTTCTTATCTCCGGCAGGTACTTATTGGAAATATCTCTGTAAACTTTATCTCCTGGTCCGTCCAGCTGTCCTTTCCTCCTTTCCGGCAGTTTTGCAAGTTCTTCTTCGATCTCTCTCATCATATTTGCTGTCAATGCATCATATTCTTTCTGTTTCTCTTCACTCAATTCTTCTCTTAACACATTCATAATCTCTCAAAGCAGACCTTCCTTTATGGCACTGCAGATCATACATAGCGATTCTGTATAGCCTCCTATCAAATTCCTGTCCTCCTCTGTTGCAGTCTTCAAAAATTCCTGTACCTCTTTTTGCAGATCCAGCCATTCCTGATTCGTTTTCCTTTTTTTATTGCCCGCCATTTCATATACCAGCCTTTCTGCTTCTGTCTGCGGATTGTTCCATCTTTCAGTACATTTTTTGCAGAACATGGCAAACTCGTGCATATCCATTTCGCTTACGTTTACACTTTCACAATACTCTTGAAATTCGAGCAGACCCATTTCGCTTACGTTTCCATCATTCATCTCTCCCATTCCATCCTTTCTGAATCAATGCCATATTCCGTCATCCTTTATTTGGTGATTTTTCCAACCAGTATATGTTGACCTCAATTCTCTCATCATCTACCTATAAACAAAATCTTTCGCATCGTATGTTATTTTCTGCGGATTTGCTTCTGCGAATATCGCAATTGCGTCCTCTATGTAATCATAAATATCATCCTCTGTATATGCAAAAAGCATTGGATTCACCTCATCCTCTGATATTTTTCCTATATGATATTGATACGCATACATACCGCATTCTTTGATATAATTCAACGCCCCTGTTATTGTTTTCATTTGCTTTCCATCAAACAAATTTGAATCCTGAAGAGTCCCGCTTATAAAATCACAGAACCATTCAAAATTATTATCCCAATTAAAATTGCCATTATCTCTCGCTTCATTTCTAAGTTTCTCGGCTTGTCTAAGCAATTCTCCCTGTAACGAATCCGCCTGACCACTTTTGGGAACCAATTCTTTCCATATCCTCTTACATGTTTCAATGTGTAATGCTTTATAGTTTCTTATTCCAAGTCTCTTAACAACCGTGTACATTGATTCAAAATCGATCAAATCATCTTGTTTCATCTTCTTTTCTCTCATAATAATCCTCCATTCTTGCCAAAATCTGCGAATTTGTGCATAAGCACAAATTTGCCGTGTGAAAAATTTATTTTTCACACTTCCTCCATGTTCGGCAAGCCAGGCAGACAGTCACCTCACGATACCATCCCCTTACAAAACCGTGTATGCGGCTCTCCCGCACTATGAACAAATCGTTATCCACCCTTCCTTTCAGTCAGCCATGCCGCTCCCGGATAAAGCTCTCCTGTCCGGGCAAAATACTCCACGCATTTTGCGGCAAGTTTGGGATCCTGCATGGTATAACGCAGCTGCATAAAGCTTCCATAGATTGTGCTCGTATTGGATTCCTCGTCAGAATCCAGATAATTTGAGTTAAAGCTGGAATAAAATGCCTCGTCTTCCATACCGTTATTGACAACATATTCGAAAGCAATCCAACTGGGGTTTACCTCAATCTCAAAATAATCCTCATCGCTGTCCGAGCAGAACAGAGCAGCACCCAGCGTTTTCCTTTTATGTATTTTCCTGATCAGCTGCTTTAAATTTTGCTCTGTAAGCCTTTGATGGCAGATTGGCGGCTGACCGTTTTCACACACATCCAGATATAATTCCTGCAGTCCGGACGGAAATTTTTTCACAGGATTTCCCGCCGGAATAATGGTTTCATGATTACCTGACATAAAACGTTCTCCTTTTGCTGTTTATCATTCCTGTCCCCCATATCCTATGATAAGCTATTCTTCCTCCCAGTTGTCGGGGATATTGTCAATCGCGCCGTACGTCCGCAGGAAAAATTTATTCTCTTTATATTCAAAAACAACCTCAAGCTGTGAATTTCTTGTGGTACACCAGTAATCGAAGCTGATCCGGTTTTGTTCTTCCATATAAATAAAGGCTAAAATAAAACTAAATTTCACTTCCTGTGGTGCGGGGTTGTCCTCCATACTTTGAGAATAATCAATCCGGTACGTACCTGTGGGACTTGGAAGACTCACATAACCACGCCCATTATTTTTTACTCTTTTTTTCCGGTGAAACCGCTGTGCAATATTGTCCAATTCGCAGATTTGCGTTGCTAAAAATGCGATAAACGGCTTCACTTCATCAAAGGGAGCGTAACAGCTCTCCAAATCCACTGCAATGTCATAATCATTCTCATTAGAAATATAGACGCTCTCATCCTCTGTGACCTGCAATAAATCCGGATCTGTTATCAATTTGGATAGATCTCCATAGCGGTTGAAGCTTGCGCAGCGTTCATACATATCACCGCCTTCCTTTCCATCTCCTCAATTCCCATATGAACTCAGGTACGCAAAAAACTCAGGAAATAAGCCAAGGGAATCCCTTACCTGTGTACACAATTTATTGTCATTACAAGAAAAATCGACGGAATATCCTCGATATACATTTATTTCAAAAGCATAACTTGCATTATAACAGATAAAATGTGCCTGATCGCTGAACCATGCTTTTTTCAGACCATAAGTTTCCGCCATCTGATGGATAAAATCCATACGCTCTTCCACTGTATCCCCGCAATACGGACATGTCCTGCAATCTTCTATCTTTTTTTTCTTATGGTGCTTGCAGACAGAATCACTCGTAAGCCCACGATATGTAAATTCTCCCTTATACATATAAAATGCCTTTCGGAACAGATACTTTTCAAAGCTTTCGGCAATATAGGTATTTTGAATATCGGTGACCATTGGATTATCGTCCACTGCGGATAATTTCATATAAAGACGGGTCTGTGTCCAATAATTATCGGAAAACAGAAAAAGACCATTTTTTAAATTTTTTCGGGCAGAAGAGTCCTTCCTGCCAGACAGCAACTCTAAAACCATACCAATATCCACCTCACAGCCATCCTCCTTCTCCAGCAGGTCACCGTCATCCTGCCCCATTCTTTTTAAATAATAGAGATAGGCAGCCGGTATCGTATAGTTGTATTCCGCCAAAATATCCTGTAACTGCTGAATCTGCTCTTCTGTCGCAGCCACGCAGTGCGTTACCCATTCCGGGTCAAAACCGGATATGCTGCTGCATAACCGCTCCATCACGGTATCCAGCGTTCCTTCCTGAAATTCTGCCATTTCAAATCCCCCTTCCGCATCCATAAAAAATTTCCACCTGTGCGTTTTACCATAACCAATTGATGAAAAGTTTCATAAACCGAAATCATTCATAGCCTAATTCCCGTTCTATATCCCGTTCTACTTGTATTCTTATTTCCTCTAAAAAAGCTAACCGGTTATCCAAAGTTTTCATGGAAATCATTTCCCCGTCTTCATAGATGGAAATTCGTGCTCCCGCCCGACAAAGTTCTTTAAGCATATCCCGAAAAATGTTTTTTCTGTCAATTTCATTTCCGTCGATATCTTCTGAAACATCATAACACTCCAGGTCAAATCCCATCACAAAATCATTTTCATCGATTCGCTGCTTTATCGTTCCAATCGGCAAAGAATGATCGAATTTTCTGATAATCCTTATATACTTTGCTATGGAACGGTCTTTTTTAATTTTTATCTGAATGAAATCCATTTCCATATTCCTTCTGATTCGCCAAAATATTAAAATCCCTCTATCATTCCTGAATTCATAAACCAATTTGGTTACAAATCTAACGATGTCATATCAGTATTATACAAAAGCAAGCTTGAAATCCTCATACATTCCAAATGCTGTTTTCAAAATATCTTCCAAATCTTCATATGTCCCAAAGACCGGCTTTTTGATCCGATAATTTACGTCAATAAGCCGCCTTGAATAGACACTCCAGGGGGCGCCAAGCAACAATTCGCCATTTTCCCTGACTACCCATACCAAATCGGCCATGCCGTCCCGCAATATGATATGAAAGCCAAATGTAAAAGTGTCGAATTGTTCTTCTTTTATTTTATAAAATTTTTCTTTGGCATGAAACATCGGAGAATACCCTAAAGCCCTGATGATACTCATGACTTCATCTCGCTCAACATAAACTAAGCGGTCGCTTGACGGCGTCCTCTCACTGCTGAAGTGGGCAGACAATTCTTCATACCGCCTGATAAAGTCCATTTTTACCAGCGCATTTTTGATTTTAAAATGCAGTTCTATCATAATTCATCATCCCTTCCTTACAACCATACTGCTTCCGGATAACGTTCTCCTTTTGCTGTTTGTCCCCCCTATCCTATGATAAGCTATTCGTCCTCCCAGTTGTCGGGGATATTGTCAATTATGCCGAAACTTCGCATGAAAAATTTATTCTCTTTATATTCAAAAACAACGTCAAACTCTGAATTTTCTGTGGTACACCAGTAATTGAGGCTGATCCGGTTTTTTTCTTCCATATAAATATAAGCTAAAATATAATCAGATTTCTCTTCCTGTGGCGTAGGATTATCTTCCATACTAGAATAATCAATCCGATACGGACTTGGGAGGCTTACATCACGCCTAATTCTTTTTTTCTGGCTTTTCCTGTCAAACCGCTGTACAGCATTGTCTAATTCACAGATTTGAGTCGCCAAAAACGCGATAAACGGCTTCACTTCATCAAAGGAAGCATAACAGGTCTTTAAGTACACTGCAATACCATAATTATCCTCATTAGATATATAGACGCCCCCATCCCCTGTGGTCTGTAATAAATCCGGATCTGTTATAAATTTAGATAGATCTCCATAGCGGTTGAAACCTGCATAACGTTGCATATATATCATATCATCACCATCCTTTCCATCCCTTCCATTCCCCAGCGGACTCAGGTACGCAAAAAACTCAGGGAATGAACTAAGAGAATACTTTATCTGTTCCCGCAATTTATCGTCATTATAAGAAAAATCAATTTGCTTTTTTCATGCCATAAGCTTCTGCCATCTGAATGATAAAAGCCATTCACCATATGTAAATCCTCTCTGATACATACTTTCAAACAGAATCTACCCGGCGATATAGGCGTCCTTCATCCCGCCGTCCACGCTGCCGCTTACAATAATCACATGACCCCAGAACATATCGTCATCATTATAGTAGACTTCATAATCGCCTTCTGCATCTATGCTGAATTCACTAATTACGATCCGCCCGGCAAAGGACTCTTCTGTGATTGCGGCTAAGGCTTCGCCGTCCTCGTCATCGTTTCCTTCGTCCTGCCAGTCGTTGGCAAGTTCTGTCAGCTTTTCGGAAGCAAATGCACGGAATTTCTGATCCCATTCCTTGAGATTGGCGTAAATATTTTTAAACTGCACCAGTGCCCGGTCTGCTGTCGTTCCATTTTCCTCGTCGCACTCAAGGGTCACATGACAGTCCTCTCCCAGCCAGTCGACGGTACCCACAAACCAGTTGAAATGCCGCTCCAGCGTAAAGATTCCGCAGTCTCCATCCTCAATAACAACAACCTCTTTATATTTTTCCAATAGCTTTGACAGTGCCGGATTCTCTACCTCTCGTTCCACGACCTCCGTCAGCATAAAATGATTGAAGAAGCGGGGCTGCGCATTCTTCATCACCTTTTCCGGCTTAATTTTGCGGCATTTGATATGATAAATGGTCAGGTCTTTGAGATGATAAATCCATCCATCTTTATCCTCCTCACGCGCAAGCCAGCTTAAGCAGCCCTCGCTTTCCACCGTTTCTCCAGTCTCCAGATCCACATAACCTAAAATATCTGCACTTGGAGACCAGAGCCCCTTTGTGACGCTGCCCGCACCCCTTACATATTCTCCGGTCAGAACAAGCAGCTCCCGCGTCTGCTCCTCGTAGCGCCTTTCGTATTTGCTCTTTTCTTTTTCATAATTCATTATGTAAACCCACCTTCCTATTGTTCTGAATTTTAGGCCTTTGCAAAACGCCTAAACCCGCAATCCTGCAGCCCTCCTTATTTTTCGTTTTACAGATGCAGTACGCATCACCGCCTTTCATCCGGGTGATTCCTGCACAGGTATCAAGATTGACCTTATCACGCTTACGGCCACTCCCTTATCCTTTTCAGTAAATGTAACGCATGGCAGCTCCTCTTCATATACAGTGTATCCACCCATATTCCCGTCCGGATCTTTGATACCTACCCTTTGCTTTCCGCCTTCCCACCTGCCAAGCCTTATATATTTCCATCCGCACTGCTCTGCCATATCCTGATAGTAGACAGAAAGTCCTGACCAGCTGTAATCATTGACGCCGGAATTGACACAAATATGATCTGACTGGTCTTCCCTGCTGTCCCTGCCGCTGATCACACCTGCGATCTCGCATTGAATCTGATATGTTCCGAGAGGCAGATCTTCGCCTATTATGTACTCGCCCTGCGCATACCAGCTGCTATCTTTGGGAAGAGCGGTGCTTTGTCATTTCAGTCCGGCCAGCTGTCGGAAAGCTGCCCCAGCCAGGCAGACAAACCGGGCCGGCAGCTTCTCCGGCGGGACAACGGCCCGCTGAGGGAGGTAGTCCTCAAAGGGCAGGGGATCCATGTGGTAGAAGGTTATGCCGAAAAGAGACACATCCTCCTCGTTGTACTCCGGTCCGTTCCACACCGCCTCAAAGGTGATCCTGGCTCCATAGCCGTGGAGAGGATCCAGCAGATCCGCCCGGCAGTGCCTGGTCAGCGATCCCATGTCCAGTCCCCATTTGCCCGAGACCGTGTAGACGGTGATATGCCTGGTCACCGCTCCCTCAAACTCTCCCCACTCTGTGGGCTGGGACGGGATAGTCAGCTGGCGGATGGGGGACTTGACCCCCGTCTCTTTGAGCCGCTTTTTCCAAAGGGTCAGTTGTCCTTTTGTCATCTCCGCCGAAACAACAAGACCCACTTGGGCATCGTCCGGCAAAGGAAACGGCGCTCCGTCCTCCCCACAGGCCACTCCGGTTTGGTCCAGGAGGAAGGCCTTCTCCAACCTGTCCTTCTGGTAGACTCCCCACACCAGGGCGGTGAAGAGCTCCGGTTTGGGGGCGGCGGCCAGGGCGGAGCGCAACTCCCCTGCCCGCCACTGGTAGTGACAGATCATCGCCCTTGTCAGAGCCAGCCGCTGAAGTTTGGCCAGCTTGGGGCTGTCCCAAGCCGGAGGAGTCTCCGAAATCAGCAGACCCACCTTTTTCAACTCCTCCTCAAAGTCCCGCCGGGGCCAGCCGGGGTTCCACAGCCGCTCCAAAACGAGTTTGCAGTGGGCATCCGCCTTTTTCAGCCGGTGTCCCTTCTCCAAGGGGGACTTGTCAGCCCAGCCGTACTGGAGATATAAAAATCCCCTCCATGTCCGGACCATCTCCACAAAATAGGTGGGGTGCAGCTGATCCCCCATCCAAGTCTTATATTGGTCCGAATCCATCAGTTTGACTGCCGTTTCTGGATCCCGCCGGGCGGCATCTGAGGCGCAGTCCGGATCCACGGGGCCATAATGCTCAATGTGTACCCCCAGCAGATAGGCCAGCATCACATCCAACGGCTTCCAGCCCAGGCTGTAGAGGATCTGGGCACTGTCCGCATGGGAGACGCCCAGCCAGGTCTCCCGCAGGCTGAATGCTTCAGCCAGATGGTTGCTCTTGGTAGTCTGGTAGCAGTAGCAGTCATACCAGTTCTGCCACAGCCCCCGGGCTTTCTCACTGACCTCCCAGAACAGGGCGGACTCCATGGCCAGTGCTGTAGTGTATTCATGGGTCTCCTTCCACTCGTATCCCCTGCCGTTGCTGTGAGTACACTCCTCCGCCTGGGTCAGGGACTTGGACATTACCTGCTCCTGCCGGCGCAGAACCTCCTCAGGCAGTGTCTCCCCTTGGGAGATGAGTATCGCCGCCCAATGTCCGCCGGCAATATACTCCCGCTTGTTCTGTTCCCGGACCAGTTCGACAAACCGCTCTCGATCCAGTCGGTACAGTTTCCTAAGAAGATGGGATTCGTCCAGAATGTCGGGACAGTAAAACCGGTCCGCTTGTTTGGGAAACTGCTCCCCCAACAGCCTGGCGTGCCGCCGAACCAAGTCCAGCAGCTCCTCCTCGCCCATGACATCGATCTCCCGGCGGGTGATTACCTCTCCTTTTCTCGTTTTCATGACATCTCCTCCACTAAAAACTAAAGTCAAGAATCTTTTGTTCCATCCGCAACCCCTCCACGGTGTTTATTTTGGTAAGCCGCTGCCCGGATAGGTCCAGATCTCCCGCTTCCCGTACCAGGTCTTTATAGCTCTCACACAGTGTCCCATTGTCAACCACCTCTTTTTACGCTCCTCGGTCATTCGGAGCCACCCATGCCCCTCCCGTCTGCCACGCTTTTGACTGAAATCTAACCACTGTTCCCAAACCAATTTGTTTTCTTGGCATCTCACCCCTCCATACTGATAACATACGGAAGGAGATGTTCCGGGGTATACTGTTCTCCTTCATCCTCAAAAGTCATATCCGTTATGACAATATCCGAATCGCTGTCGGATTCCGTATAGAGGTTAATATATTCAATCTGCATCCCATGAAGACTGGACAGCTTCCCGTTCGCATATTTCTCATCGAAATAAACACCCTTACAGCGGGCATCAAAACCATTTTCTTCCCATGCGATGTCACTCTCATCCCACTCCACCGTCACGATTTCACCAGTGACCAATTAGACTTCAATATAGTCTATCTCAAGATCTTCTATATCTGTATCGACGCTCAAATAAAGCCTCATGCTATCATTTCCTTTCTGCGTAAAATACGAATCTATACCATGTCATTTATTGGCAGGAACGTATACGATTATTTTTCCATTCCTCCATCCGCATGGCCATCCGCCGAGTTTGTATGCCTTGAACAAACTCTCGAAAAATGCGTTTCCCTTTCCGC
>CAMWXE010000134.1 GCA_947178145.1 uncultured Lachnospiraceae bacterium
GCTCATCCAATGATTCCTCGAGCATCCCCGCATCCAATGATTCCTCAAGCAACTCTACATCCATTAGCTCACTCAATGATTCTCCAAGCGCTTCCGCATCTGTTCGCTCATCTGGTATTTCCTCTGGCATCTCTCCATCTGCTATCTCAGTCGATGCTTCCTCAAACACTCCCACATCCATTAGCTCATCCGATAACTCTCCGGGCGCTTCTATATCTGTTATCCCGTCTGGCCGTTCCTCAAGCATCTCTGCATCTGCCATTTCGGTCGATGCTTCCTTAAGCATCTCTACATCTGTTCGCTCATCTGATGACTCCTCAAGCACCTCTGCATCTGTTCGCTCATCCGCAACCTTCTCAAGAATTTCCGCGTCTGTTTCGCTAAGCTCTTCTCTCAACATCCCAATGTCTGATATCTCTAATTCAGAGGAATCCAAATCAGTAGTTTCAAAATCTGGTATTTCTAAATAAGATGTTTCAGGTGTCTCTAGCGAGTCAATACTGATTTCTTCCGTTAAAATTGATTCATCTGTTGCCTTCGGATTCAAAACGGCATTCAGCAAATCATCCAAATAATTTTCCTCCGAACTCATGATAATCCCTCCGTCCCCTCTTAACCACATAACCATTCCATGTCTATATCGAACAGTTTTCTAACTACTTACTACTACACTCCCGCAAAAAATCAACTGCATTCATACCTATACCAATCCCCTTATCACTCAGTTCTTCCGTCATCTGGTATAGAGAAGCATTGACTCGAAAAAAATCAGCTTTCTGATTATAAAATGCAACCTTTTCGAACGGCCATCTTATGATGTTTGGCAGATTTAATTCCACCCCCAATTCAAGGATGCAAAGCTTTTTGTTGAGGGTCTGTTGTAACCATTTCGTGTATCGCTTCCACTGCTCCTGATACCCCTCTTCCACATAATTCTGCTCACACAAAATATTATTGTAGGCTAATGGTTTTCCGCAAACAGGGCACTTTGGTATTTCAAGAGAATCCAGCCCCACTCCATCCCAGATCGCCTGATTTACCAGATCCGAAAATTCTTTGGAAGAATACAGTGTGCTGCAGCATTTCTCACTACACTGAAGCATTTCATGATTTCCGCAGGGTTCAACCAATCTCTCCATGTCGAACGCTGCTTTCCTGATATTTTCATCAATACATGTTGTAATTACAAAATAGTTTTTATCCTTCACTAATTCATAAAGGCTTTGGTACGCTTCAACAATCTTCCCTTCATTGTGCTCAATCAAAAAACGATGTTCTAAGAACGGAACTGTCCACTCAAGCATCTGATTGATATCAACCTCTTCAAGAGCAGACATAAGATGCGGAAATTTGCCGATGTCACCAAAATCTTCGTTAAACTCCTCACCGACACCTACGAGCACCATGTCCGCATCTGCAATCTTCTCTTCCATCAATTTATATTTCTCTATAATTTCTGTCTTGTCCATGCTATCTCCTAACTTGCTAGAGCCGGGCGTATCTCCCGGCTCTGTCTTTTTTATCTTGCAAGCAGACTATCAATAACCTTTACAAGATTTCCAATTTCAGGTTTCGATAGCTGTGCATCTGCACCCAGCTCCTCACCTTTTCTTTTCATCTCCTCGTTTACAAGTGAGGAGAAAATAATTACCGGTATATGCTTTGTCGCATCATCTGATTTCACAAGCTTCGTCAAACGATGTCCATCCATGAGAGGCATCTCAATATCCGTAATCAGAAGATGCACATCTTTGTTCAATGTACCCGCATCTCTGCACTTCACTATGTACTCCCATGCCTCCTCGCCGTTCTCAGCCTTAATAATATTCTCATATCCCGCTTTCTTGAGCGAATCAATGATAAGCTTTCGGAGAAGTGAAGAATCCTCTGCAATCAAAATAGGAACCTCCGAATTTTCCCTGACTCCTAACGCATCGATTTCCGTTACTTTAAGTCCTGTCTCAGGATTGATATCCGTAATAATCTTCTCAAAATCAAGGATAATAATCAGTTTCCCGTCAATTTTAATGATACCAGTGGAAATACCATCCTCCACTGTCGTAACTGTCGCACCTGGTTTAATAATATCAACCCAAGAAACCCTGTGAATACCAATCACTGTGTCAACATGGAAAGCAATATCAAGCTTATTAAAACTTGTGATGATAAACAATCCACCTGGTTGAGACTGTCCACGTTGCAGGCAATTACGCAAATCAATCGCTGTAATCATCGCATCACGCGGCATAAAAATACCTTCCACACTGGGATGCGCATTTGGCACAGGTGTTACAGGCGAATAAGGAATAATCTCTCTGATCTTTGCCACATTAATACCATAAGAATTTCCGTCCACCACAAATTCTAATACTTCCAACTCATTTGTTCCGTTCTCCAAGAGAATCTTAGTCTCCATATTAAACCTCCATTCTACCAGATCATAATCTCTTTATCTTTCACTAATTATAACATAGATATATGAATAAATACAAATATTTTCAAAAGATTTTTATTTTTTTATTCACATCTGCTATTTTAGCTTCACTGTACACGATTGTCCATTTGCGGAAGCCCATAATGTTAAAGTCTGTATATTCTCCTCTGCCATGTCATCGATCTCCGCCACAGCCACTACATCCACAATATCCCCTGCATGAACGACATCTACATAGGAAGTAATGTCATTTAATATCATTGTGCTCAATACTACCGCGGATGTTGTATCATTAATATTCACTCGCATCCTGATATCGTAATCAAGCAAATTGCAATCGATATCCTTCTCTGGAAGTCCTTCCAGGTCAAAATGCATTACCAAAAGCTTTTTGTCCTGAACAGCGGATACACCAAAACCTGAATTGTTCTGTGGATAGGAATCGCAAATTTCAAATGACTGATACCGGATAATCAGATCATCAATCCCCAACTCTGCAGCAAAATCAAGGTCTGCCACAAGCTGCACCTGGTTGATCTCTTCCGGTTCTTCTGCTGGTGATTCCGGCGTAACTTCGCTCTGAATGATATCGTCTGAAAGCTCCACAGTCTCCTGTTCCTGTTGTGTCTCTGGTTCGGAAATCTCCTGTCTGGATGCTATCGCAGCTGCCACTTCCTCTTCGCTCACAATTTTGTAGTCATACCTGGATGAATATTTAAGCAGCAGTCCAGCTGCATATTCTGCGATGATATCCGACTGTTCCGCCGTAAGTTCCGGCATGGAATCCACACAGCCGGTTAGCAGGACTGCTGACATCGCCAGAAGTCCTAATATTTTCCCCTTTTTCAAAACCAACACCTCCGTTTATTTGGTCTCAAGCTCAAACCAGAACTCGACACCATTGGTATAATTGATAACACCGTAACGCTGATTCATGGACTCCATGATTGCCTTTACGATAGATAATCCCACTCCACTGCCCCCATATTCACGTGTTCTCGCCTTATCTACCTTATAAAATTTCTCCCATATATGGGGAAGTGACTCCTCCGGTATTGGCTCGCCTGTATTAAATACACTGACCCGCACTTTGTTGGCATATTTTTCTTCGATCAATCTATACTTAATTTCAATAATCTTAGCTCCATCAACATGGTTCATCGCATTGCTGAAAAAGTTTCTTACAATCTCTTCCGTTTTAAACTCATCCGCCCACACATAAATCGGCACATGCTCATCAATTCTCACATGAACCTCGTTCTGACTGATTAAAATCTCTGCGGAAGCAATAAAATTTCTTATGAGCGCTGTAATATCAAACCGCTCCATTGTGACAATGTCGTTGCCAAACTCAAGCTGGTTCAGGTCAAGCAGCTTTCTGACCATCGTATTCATTTTGCCAGCCTCATCCATAATCACATCACAGTAAAAATCTTTGCTCTCATCATCATTGTCATTGATACCCTCCCGGAGTCCTTCCGCATATCCTTGTATCAATGCAATCGGTGTCTTAAGTTCATGGGAAACATTGGCCAAGAACTCCTTGCGCATTTCATCAGTTTGTTCTTTTTTCTCAATATCCCGCAGCAGTTCATTGTTAGCAGTTTTCAGCTCTGATATTGTCTTTTCCAGTGTATTGGACAATTCGTTGATGTGTTCACCAAGCAAGTCAATTTCGTTCCGTCCACGGCTCTCATATTTTGTCTCAAATCTGAGCTTTGTCATTTCTTCCGAAATATTTTTCAGTTCCATGATCGGTTTTGTGATTCTTGTCGTCACAAACCATATAAGCACTGCACTGATGACAGTCGTCACAAATCCCACATAGGCCAGAAAACGATTGGACAACTTCACGCTGTCTCGTATACTTTCGATTGGTGAGCGTATCAGGAACAGATTGCCGTTGCTGAGAAGCCCCCACATTTCCAAATACTCTGTATTGGTAGAGATGTCCATCACTAACGCCATGTAGTAATTGCTGCCTTCGTCCAAATATTCCATATCATTGTTTGGATTAAAAAAATTATCATACAGTCTGCGCTGCAGTTTATCTGCATCTCTCGTGCTGGATATCTGGGTATTCGACGCAGCATCAATGACCAACAATCCAATATTGTACATATCACAGGTTTTTCGCAGTTCAATCGCAAACTCATCCGACAATATATCACCGTTTGTCACAACTTCATTAATTCTAAAATATGCATCCTTTATTGCATTCTTCTTATTCTGTATATAAAAATTTTCCAAAAAACTGTTGTTGATAATCCAACAAAGAATAATTGTTCCCGCCATTACAGCAATGAAGATCAGTGCAACTTCCTGTTTAATGGAATGTTTGATAAAATGCTTCATATTTCCAGTTTGCAGCCCATTCCTTTATACTTTCTATTCCATTTAATCCTATATTTCCCATATAAATATTTCTTCCGTAGAATCCTTTTATTTCCTTATATTCTACCCCATTTTCTTACCTCAAAACTATTTTAATGACCCAGTTTCAGGAAATCAGTATCTATAATAAGATTCCTTGGCGAATACCCTTACTGTCATGTCTGACACACCCTATCTATGCTATTTTACCAAATATCCCATGTCATTTCAAGTTATTCTGTAATTAAAATAATTTCCATAATCTTGTTGAAGCTGACCTCTTAGGCTGTTCTCGTTTTCTATCTTCTTTATAATCTCTGTTCCTTTCCTCTTTTCATCGGCCTTCCTTGTTGTTTGTCCCTGTGATCCCTGCATTGAAAAGCAAATTTTTATTCATTATTGGCATACTATGCTACACATTGTCGCATATTACATCCTATTGCGGTGATTTGATTCATATTATTTTTATGGAGGTATTGTCATGATTGAAAATTTACCAAACAAATTAAAATCTGCACGTATTCAAAATAACTTGTCAAGAAAACAGGTATCTGAAAAAATAAAAATATCTGTAAGCATGATTGGACTATATGAGTCTGGCGAAAGAACGCCTTCGCTTACTATCATTACAAAGCTTGCAGCATTCTACAAGGTATCTCTTGACTATCTTCTGGGAATCGAAACCGACAACAGAAAATATCTGTCTCTTGAAGGTCTTACCAATAAACAGATTGATGCACTAAAACTAACTGTTGAATGTTTCCGTAACCTTAATCATTGATTCTAAAATTCAAGGGGAATAACTCTTCTTATTTTGAGTTGTCCCCCTTACTAATTTGAAGCATATTTTACTTTATATCATCTACCTTTGTATAATAGATTCTCTTCACATAAGAGAAAGCAAATAGCGGTAACTTTAGAAACCAGGGAACCGAATATAGGAAGGCCAAGGATCCCCGGCATGTGCCGGACCATGTTTTCCTTATACCAAAGCCGGGAAAATCAGGCTATAGAGCGTGTTTATTCGCGCTCTGCAACTATATGTGATAAAAATTATACTTCTCCTCTGTTGCCTTCCTGAAATTATAAATCCTTTTTCCAAACAACCATTCCAAAAAAGCATCAAAATCCTTAAACCAAAAATCTCCTTCCCCATTTCCTTCTTCGTACTCCTCTTTGGAACACGCCTCTCCTGCCAGTTCATCACTCCACCAGCTTCTAACTACTCCCCTCTCGCAATCAAGAGAAATCCATTGCTCACCTATACTTGCGACATCAATATATTTTACTTTCTTTATTGGTGGAAATTCATTGTCTTTATAGTGTTGCAGACCATTTGGATTACTAATTCCAAAAAAATCCACTTCTATTCTGGAGCATTTATACTCTGCACATTCTGGATAAAACCGACTATGAAGAAATGAATATCCCTGTACAAACTCGCGAAACGATTTAGGTAACATAATCTCATTCTCCAGTTCAAATTCTGCAATCTGTTCATCAGTTACATCCGAATCTAATATCTGCCATGTGAGTGTATGATTATACTGTTCATCAAGTCTGTTTAACTGCTCCGCTGATAAATACTGGGGAAGTGGTTCATCTTTTAATGCTGGATTGTTTTCCAAATATGCACTGTCTATCAATTTATATCTTTCTCCACAAAAACCACATACATAACTCTTTTTTTTATTCCTCTGTAAATAATCCTTATACAGTTTTAGTAATTCTTCCTTTTTCATATAATTTATTTCCCTTCCAATCTATTACCTATCAGCTGCTGCAATCACTCTTTGGAGATACATCCATAGGTTTTGGTTTATTTTCAACATCAAGATCTGATTTTACTTCATCAGACGGCCCTGGGAAACGCAATCCTTTCCGGCTTTCCTGTCGGTGATACCCCATGTGTTGGTACTTTTTATGATATCCTCAGCCGTCTATGGCTCTCTGATAAAAGCAATCTTTCCGATGCTGTCCGCTCTCCAAAGTCAAAAACCGGAGAAGAAATAGGATAAGACACCTCCGGTGGCGAAAGTTACCGTAAGAGACCTCCCTGAACAGTCTATATAGAATATTAATCCAAGTTTATAATGTTATATTGTGTAGCCAGCTTCATAATATTTTCTTCTTTTGTAGTTGGAAATACCACAGTACAGTTGTTATCTGTCAAAACTTTAACACTTTTTGATATCTGCTCTCCCCAAATTCTTATGTCATTAGAATTCATCCAAGGATAACAAAAAATTTTTTTTCCATAGGCAAAACCAATTCCTATAGAAGCTTTCCATCGCACACCACTCACATACTTAATAGTTCTTCCAACTCTTGGTTCCGACAATTCAAACAAATTTTGAATTGTATCCGCGCTCAAGTTACAATGAGTTACTCGTACCCCATCCTTAATTTGCTCTTTAATAGTTTTTCTTCTAAATAGCGGTTTATGAGAACCATATATATCATGACCAACATACCAGCTATTTTTTATAATAGAACTTATTGTTTCTTCTTTATCGTCAATTTACTAATTTTTTACTGTCAGTCTAAACTATATTCCAACCGCACAGGTCAATCCTAGAGCGTGTTTATTTCAAACTTGACAGGGATTTGTGAAACATAAATATAATGATCTCCAAGATACTGAAAGAGGGCCGTTTTTTCATAAAACCTTTGACACTACTTTAAAAGTAAAGTAACAATTGATCAACAATTTTCCAGAAATCATTATGGAATGTAGGGGAAGTATTGTTTTTCCATACAATGGCATTTTTCTCGCTGTCCCTGCTGTCATCCATTGATACCGCCAGACCCAGGCTATTCCAGAAAAATGCCATCTGATGCGAACTTTCCTCCCATAATTCAACATAATTTCCTACCTCAAGACTCCACTCCTGCACTTCAGCCTCATCTTCATCACAATAATCCGTTGCCCCTCTAAATCTTATATTCCACCTTGTAACCTCATCCTCTGGTTCTATAAAATGGGTAAACCGCATTGGCTGCAGCCCCATTCCCCTGTTCATGTAATGATAAAAGCCATCATGAATATGTCACGCCGTTCCAAGCCGGGGGACAGTGCGGCCTGTCTATTCTGGATAATATCTACTATTTAATGTCTGTTGACTTAAACAGTCATTGCAAATTTGATCTGACAGGTTCACAATTCCGAAAGCCTATTATTCTTCAGAATTCCATATCTCTGTTATATTATATCCTATTATATAATTTTCTGTTAATACCTTTACAACTTCATCAGTTATGTAATTACCAAAGCTACGATTTGGTTCCTTTATCCTAAAAACAGGTGGATAGCACAATCCTTTTTTTAATTCATATTTTTCGATTTTTGTTTTATACATAGGAGGATATCTTTTTGTCACGCAATTGTCATAATCTAAACAATCCAAAATAATTATTGGATTTATTAAATATATTTCTTCCCCTTCCAAGTCTAAAGGAAGCAGTTCACAATAAGGTATTAACAGATCTTTAAGAACATCCTTTGCAGAAGATGTTATTGCAAATCCAACAAGCCCACCAACGTCCATAATATCTGGCTTAATATCACTTCGTTCACCTTTAAATACTACCTTTGACTCTAATTTCTTCCAATCTTTTGCAACAGACATTCCCTTAAACTCAGCTAAGTATTTTTCATTTTTTATATCTGTTATATTATTATAATGAATAGTCCAATAATCTTGGGATCCTGTTATCCGAAATACTTTCATTTACATATTCCTCCGATAAATCTATCTGTTCTGGTCACCACTCTGGGTCTTTTCCGTGTTGTCTATCACATTGGTCTCCCTTTGAAACTGTTTATTCTGTCAAGTACACTCTCAAAATACAATATTACCTCCTAATGATCATCCTCCGACCTTTTTTAGTTTCCTTCTTCACTTTTTAATGTTATTGAAATCGGCTAGGTATTTCAATACGATCCCACGCATCTCCGTACTCTCTTACAATTGTAACAATACCTAACAACCGCAAGGGATCGAGAGCTGAAAATGTTTTTCCATCTTTTTCAGCTTTCCACTTAAAATGACTTTTAAAATAAAAATCGTCCTTAAAATCGTCCCTGTTTTCATTTGTTACAGAAATACGATATCCCCAGTCAACCAGCTTACTTAAAGCATATTTATCCATTTCAGAGCTATCTTTTATCTTGTCTGGCAGCGGCTCCGGATAGATACCTATAAATTTAAAATACCCGAACTTGTCATTATAAATTTCCTGCACTTTTCCTTCATATTTCAACCTTCCGATAATAATGACAGCATTGTACTGTTTATCTAAACGATTGGGATAATCCTGTTTCAGCAGGTTCAAATCAAACACTTCTGCATCAGCAAAAATTTCGTCTATATCATTTGACACTTGCGGGTTTACAACAGAAAAATAATAGTCGTCATCATAATATTTAATATCCAAATCTAATCCAAAGTAAGAGCTGTGCAGACCAATCTCAAGATTACCCAAATCCTGCTCCAAATATTCATCAAGCAACTCCTTTGATTTACAAACTCCTACAAAAACAGAAAGGTATAAATTATGTTCGGGTCGGAGTATTCATAGTATATCCCTGTCCAGTCCTCACAAATGGTGCGTTCCGTAAGCAATTATCATATTATCAAACTACACTTTTTCTATATGGATCCAGATAGTTAAAGACAGCATCATCAAATTTTTGTTCCAACGCTTCCAATCCATTTTGTTTTTTATAATTTTTTTCATTAACAGTTATAGGAATAAGCCACAAAAATTGTATAATTTTCAATCCTGTCTGATAATTTTCAAATGCTGGCCCATCCAAATATGGCAATGAAATCAAACCATACTCTAACTTTGACTCTTTATACCAAGGACATCCGAAATTAATAGTATGCCCCAGACCCAAATTCCCCCTGGTCACATGATAATGAGCAATTATGGTAAGTAATTCAATTAAAAAATCATGTTCAACAGGCGAAAACATGTGGATTTCAATTGCATTTAAATCCGAATTATTGGACATCCCACAAGTTGCATATGTCCACATATTACGTTTACTATTTGGGATAAATTTCAAAATTCTGAACCCAGCAGGTAATTCATTAATGGGTCCCTTAAAAAATTTGTGCTCCGTAAATTCTCCCCAAAATTCATTATAATGTTTGCTTATATTGTGACTATAGTCCATATTTCTTTTTCATCTCCCTTGAGTACAATGCCATTTCACCACCCTGTTTGCTTTGGTCTTCTTTGGGAGATGGCTTCATACGAGTTCTATCTTTTGCACTTGCCGTTCATCAGGTGTCATTAAACATGCTCTATCTTGTGCAGTTGGTGTATTTCCATAATGTTTTCTTCGTGGATGTTCTCTAATCAGTCAAGGCTATCGTATCCATAGTTTACTTCCATTCAATGGTTGTCCGTTTTATTCTTAGGAATTGCAGAAAAATTAATGCTCAAATTTTGAAGCCTTTTATTATATATGACCATCCATGATGCGGGCCTACGTATTCAATGTCAATTGCATCAAAGTTTTCATTAGTTACTTTAATACTAGTTTCACAGACATTTTTATCAAGCATACATACAACAGATAATCCGTTCTCTGTGGTTGTTGA
>CAMWXE010000135.1 GCA_947178145.1 uncultured Lachnospiraceae bacterium
ATGGATACTATTTTTGATTTCCGGATGCCCCTATGTTCAACCGCACAGGTGGAAAAATTTCACTTAAACGGCTGTTGTATGGCAGAGGATATGGGTTTGGATTATACTGTGGCTACCCGGAGGATGAAAGCGCACTCATTCACAACTAGGAACGGAAGAAATGTACCGAAGATTATCTTACAGGGGAATTGGGTAGAACAGTGGGGATTTGAGATTGGGTGCAGTGTTTCTGTGGAGTGTTATCAGAATAAGCTTGTTATTCTGAAAGATTGCTGAAGGTTACTTTTCACATCTACGCCAAAGTAGTGGGAATCTTGCGCCAAAATGCTTGCCTTTTAGCATTTTGTGTGCAAAAGCTGTTATAATTCACACCTCAATAACTTATAAGCTGATAAAAACTGGCGTTGGTGTGAATTGTAACTGCTGAAGAATAAAATGTTGGAAGACAGTTTCTGCGTGTATTGTAATTGACCGGAAGTCTGTGTATAATAAGAGTAGAGACAGTAAGGCTATGAGACATGCAGAGTTTTTCGGTGATAACTTTTGAAGAGAGCAGGTAGATAAATGGGAAATATGGAAACAAAGCAGACAAACTGGGAAGACTTAAGCATATCCAATGACTTCTTGTTTGGAAAGGTTATGCAGAATCCAGAGCTGTGCAAAGAATTACTACAGAGGATTCTTCCGGGCTTGAAGATTGACCGCATAGAGTATCCGGAATTACAGAAAAGTATCAACGTGGATATGGATGCTCGCAGTGTGAGGCTGGATGTGTATGTAAAGGATGAGAAAGAAGTTGTTTACGACATAGAAATGCAGGTAAGCAATACAAAGGAACTTCCTAAGAGAAGCAGGTATTATCAGAGCATGCTTGACCTGCAATTAATTGATAAGGGGCAGCTTTATGACGAGTTAAAGAGAAGCTATGTCATATTTATCTGTCCGTTTGATTTATATGGGAAAGGGCGGCATATTTATACCTTTGAAAATATCTGTAAAGAAGACAACAGCATTTCCATGGGAGATGAGGCAGTAAAGATATTTCTCAATGCAAAGGGAACTCTGGATGATGTGAGTGATGAATTAAAGGCGTTCCTTGATTATGTGGCAGGGAAGAAGCCGAAGGATGCCTATGTGGAGAGATTGGAAGAAGCTGTAAAAAAGCCAAGAAGAATAGAGAATGGAGGCATGAGTATATGACGTTGCTAATGAGAGACCAGGAGAATGTGAAAATTGGCGAAAAACGTGGAGAGGAAAAAATGCTTTTGTTAATGGAACGATTGATAGAAGATAAGCGTTTTGATGATATTGCGAAAATAAAGGCGGATAATGGTTATCGGCAGAAACTTTATTTGGAATATCATATAATATAAAAGCAGGAACATGACAAGGCAGAGCATTTACAAGTGTTCTGCCTTGTTTGACAGAATAATATAAGGCTATTTTTCGCACTTAGGTATGTTATGGAGATTCTTATAAAAATGCGAATAAAAGGAGGTAGCTATGAAAAATTTAGAAAAATACCTGTCAGAGCTCAAAAAAGACATTCCTGATATTGAACAGCGTCTGAATGCGGGCGCGTCGGATGCGGAGCTGACAAAAACAGCGAGAAGGGCAGGCTGTGAGCTGCCAGAAGAATTTGTGGAATTGTATTTTACGATGATTGGTGATGCCACAATGAAACAGGCGGAAATCATAGCAGACAGGATGAGGCGGTATGTGAAACTGGAATGTTATGGATGCATAGGGCGCAGTCCAGATACGAAGTGAAATGGAGAGACACGTTTTGGGGAGGCAGGGGATAAAATGACACTATATGAATGCAGAATCTTACTGGTGGATGACGAAGCAGCACTTTCAGATATGGTGGGAAATCTGTTAAAAAAAGAAGGATACCAGCATGTGGATATGGCGGCGGACTGCGGCAGTGCGTTAAAAATGACGCGGGAAAACGAATACCAGCTTGCGCTATTGGACGTGATGCTGCCGGACGGGGACGGCTTCACATTATTGGAACAGATTAAGAAGAGAAAGGGCAGCGGACTGCCTGTGATTTTCCTGTCTGCGCGGGATGAAGACCAGGCAAGACTGCGCGGCCTGGGACTTGGAGCGGACGACTATATCACAAAGCCTTTTCTGCCGGAAGAACTGTTGCTGCGGGTGAAAGCAGTGCTGAGGAGAACTTACCATATCGATGACGAGGCAGGAACAGACAAGATTGGCAAAGCGCTGATTGACTGGGGGGCAGGGACGATCAACGCGGACGGGGAGGACGATACGCTCACTGCAAAGGAATATGCCCTGTTAAAAAAGTTATGTGAAAACAGGGGAAGAATCCTTTCCATCAATGTGCTTTGTGATACGCTGTGGCCTGACGGAAGCTACGGATATGAAAATTCCCTCATGGTACACATCAGACATCTGCGGGAAAAACTGGAGGAAAATCCGTCAAAGCCGGAGCATCTGCTGACGGTCAGGGGACTGGGATATAAAATTGTATGAGAAGACTGGAAAATTTTGCAAAAATCATTGTTCTGACAGTCCTGATGACTGCTGCGATGCTGGTTGCGGACCTTATCGTGATAACTTATTTCGGCCTGAAAACAGATGCAGGATTGTCAAAACTGTTAGCAGCGCCGTATCTTTTCGAAGAGATTGAAGAGACTGTAGGCGGGCAAGGAGAAGTACAGTACAGTATGTCACAACAGGGACTTGACAGGATTGATTCTTTTCAGGGATTTGCTTTTATATTGGATAATGAGGGGGATGTGATTTGGAGCTACCAGCTGCCGGATGATGTTCCAGAGCACTATATGATAAAGGATATTGTACAGTTTACAAGATATTATCTGAATGATTACCCAGTTTATACTTATATTATAGACGATATCGTTTTGGTGGCAGGATTGCCCAGGCAGACGGTCTGGAAGTATTCGCTTTCTTTTCAGATCAGTACTGTGAAAACATTGTTTTCTGTTTTATTGGTTCTTTTTTTCATCAATATCATAGTGCTGCTGATCGGTCCGTTTCTGATCATTAAACATGATGCACATAAGCGGGAAATGCAGAGGACATCATGGATTGCGGGGGTATCGCACGATATCCGCACGCCGCTATCGCTGGTGCTCGGCTATGCAGACGAGCTTTTCCATGCCGCCAAAGACAGTGTGGGGGGGATGGAAAAGGAAAGTGTTGCCGGGAAAGCGCAGATGATAGAGCATCAGGCAATCCGCATCAAAACGCTTGTCACCAACCTGAACACGTCCAACAAACTCACATACGGAATGGGAGTCTGGCATCGGGAGAAGGTACTGCTGCCAGCCTTAATCAGGGAAGCAATCTGTGAGATTGTCAACAGGGGTCTTGATGAAAAATATGACATATGTGTCACTGTTTCGGAGGCGCTGGAGCAGTGCTGTGTCAAAGGGGACAGGGAATTAATCAGGCGGCTGATCGAAAATCTGGTCAACAACGCGATCAACCACAATCCACAGGGGTGTGAGATCAGGGTAAGTCTGACCTGTCAAAGTCTTTGGATTTTCCAGGGGATTCAATTGGAGGTATCGGACAATGGGTGCGGAGTCAGCCAGGAGCAGATCAAAAGTTTTCGGACTTCTGCCAAACTGGACAAACTGCCAGAGCATGGGCTGGGGATTCGGCTTGTGCGGCAGATTGCATCGTTTCACCACTGGCGGGTTCGGTTTTCCGGGAATCATACGGGTGGATTTTGCTGCAGAGTATATGTAAAGCCGCTGGCCAGGAACGGCTGGGGATAAGAGGGCAATTTCTATTAAGACTGGTCTGAGAATATATGCTATACTGTGTTTGTCAGAAAGGAGGATTGCACAGATGAATGATGAGAAAGTGCTGGAAAAAGTGGTATCCTATATCGATGAGCATATAGAGGAAGACCTTTCGCTGGATAAAATAGCGGAGTCATTGAACTATTCCAAGTATTATATGGCGCGCACATTTGCGGAGCAGTCTGGCTGTACGATATACAAATATATACAGGGGCGGCGGCTCACGATGGCGGCGGAGAAACTGGTTGGAACCCGGAAGCCTATCATTGATATTGCCTATGAGGCTCATTACAATTCGCAGCAGGCATTTACGCTCGCGTTTCGCAGGCTGTATCAGTGTTCACCGCAGGTGTATCGGAAAAAGGGCGTATTTTATCCGAAGCAGACAAAGCTTACATTGTGCACACAGCAGTATCTTTTGGGAACAAATTACAGGATGGGAGGCAGAATGGCAGCATGAGTACGATTCCATATGTAATTGAGCAGACAAGCAGGGGCGAGCGCAGTTATGATATTTTTTCGCGCCTGTTGTCAGACAGGATTATCTTTCTGGGAGAGGAAGTGAGTGATACATCCGCGAGCCTGGTCGTGGCGCAGATGCTTCACCTGGAGGGGGAGGACCCGGAGAAGGATATCCAGCTGTATATCAACAGCCCGGGCGGTTCTGTCACGGCAGGTTTTGCCATCTACGACACAATGCAGTATATCAGGTGCGATGTGTCGACAATCTGTGTCGGGCTGGCGGCAAGTTTTGGCGCGTTTCTGCTTGCAGGCGGGACAAAGGGGAAGCGCATAGCTTTGTCCAACGCGGAGATTATGATACACCAGCCGGCAATCCACGGAAATGGTTTTCGGGGGCAGGCGACAGACATCAAGATTATGTCCGACCACATGCAGAGAAGCAGGCAGCGGTTAAACCGCATTTTGGCAGAGAATACAGGGAAAACGACAGAGGAAATCGCCCTCGCAACGGAGCGGGACAACTATATGTCCGCACGGGAAGCGCTGGAGTTCGGGCTGATTGACAAGGTGATTTCGCAGAGGGTGTGACGGACATCCTCTTTTTTGTATGAGGATTTGAAAATTCACTTAAGAATCTACAGTCTGGATTTACAAGGCTGGCCATATTGTGCTATAGTGAATGTACGTGATATTTGTTCTGACGCAGGTAGAAAGAGGTTTGGGGTAGAATACCAGAAAGGATAAGAGAATGAAAAAATTTGTATGTACGGTGTGCGGTTATGTGCATGAGGGAGATGTAGCGCCAGCAGAGTGTCCGGTCTGCCATCAGCCGGGTTTAAAGTTCAGGGAGGAGCCTGTGGAGGACAGAGCTGAGGCAGCTGCCGAACCAGAGGGAGAGGCCGGAACGAAAGCCGGAGATTCTGCCATGGATCTCAGCTATGACAAGAGCTTTTACAGAGTCGATGAATCCTGTCGTTATATGGAGGAGATTCATCAGATGGCAGTGACCGGGAAAACGATTGGCGGGTCAATGGGAACCAAGATGGCAATGCCAGCCTGGGACGATATCTTACTGCTGGGAGCACAGTTAAATCCGCCGCCGCTGGATGATGACGCACCGGTTTCAACGATGACAGTGATTGGGAAACACGCGAAAAAACCAATGATTCTGGAAAGTCCGGTCTATGTCTCACATATGTCTTTCGGAGCGCTTTCGAAGGAGATCAAGGTTGCGCTCGCAAAAGGTTCCGCGATGGCAAAGACTGCGATGTGCAGCGGTGAGGGCGGCATTCTGCCTGAGGAGCGGGAGGCTTCTTATAAGTATATATTTGAATATATTCCCAATAAATATAGTGTGACCGATGAAAATCTGCGCATGGCGGATGCGATTGAGATCAAGATTGGCCAGGGAACAAAACCGGGGATGGGCGGTCATCTGCCCGGTGAGAAGGTGACGGCGGAAATCGCCGCGCTGCGCGGGAAAAAGCAGGGCGAGGATGTCCAGAGCCCGAGCAGATTCCCGGAACTGAACTCCAGGGAGGATTTAAAGGATATGGTGGCGATGCTGCGGAACCGCTCCGACGGCAGACCGATCGGCATCAAGATCGCAGCGGGCAGAATTGAGCGGGATCTGGAGTACTGTGTCTATGCAGAACCGGATTTTATCACTGTTGACGGCAGGGGCGGTGCTACGGGTTCCAGTCCGCTGTTTCTGCGCGAGGCGACGACAGTTCCGACAGTCTATGCGCTGTACCGGGCGAGAATGTATCTGGATTCTGTACATTCCGATATTTCGCTTGTAATCACCGGCGGTCTGCGCGTATCTGCGGATGTGGCAAAAGCGCTTGCGATGGGAGCAGACGCTGTTGCGGTGGCGAGTGCGGCGCTGATTGCGGCAGCATGTCAGCAGTACCGCATCTGCGGCTCGGGGAACTGCCCGGTGGGAATCGCGACGCAGAACCCGAAGCTGCGGGAGCGTCTGAAGGTAGAGCAGTCAGCGCAGAGAGTGGCAAACTACCTCAATGTGACACGCAACGAGCTGAAGAGCTTTGCCAGAGTCACAGGGCATACTTCCGTCCATGACCTGTGCGTGGATGATCTGGTGACAGTGAACCGGGAAATCTCGGAGTTTACCAATATCCGTCATGCATAGGCAAAGAATAGGGCATCATAAGGAATGAGGAAGGAAATACTGCGTAAACAGCAACTGATTGATAACGAAAGAATATCATATTAAACAGGAGGAGATTCAAATGGACAACAAAGTAATGTACAATTTAACGTATGGACTGTTTATACTGACCGCCAGGGAGGGCGATAAGGATAATGGCTGTATTGTCAACACGGTTTCGCAGGTGACGACAGAGCCAAACCGTATCGTGGTGGCGGTCAACAAGAAGAACTACACACATGATATGATCGTGCGGACAGGTGTGTTCAATGTATCGATCTTAACTGAGAATTCAAAATTCGAGACCTACAAGCATTGGGGATTCCAGAGCGGCGCAGACGTGGACAAGGTGGAGGCGATCACATACCAGCGGGCGGAAAACGGGGTGATCTATATGGCCGGGGAGACGAACGCATATCTCTCTGCAAAAGTGGTTACTGCGACAGACCTTGGCACGCACACGCTGTTTCTTGCAGATGTGACAGACGGAGCAGTATTATCGGAGGACAGTTCCGTGACTTACAGTTATTATCAGAAAAATATTAAGACAGCGCCTGCAGATACAGGGAAGAAAGAAGGATATATCTGTACTGTATGCGGATACATTTACGAGGGCGCCGTTCTCCCGGACGACTTTGTGTGTCCGTGGTGTAAGCACCCGGCATCTGATTTTAAGCGGATTGAATAATACAGGACAAAGGAGAAGCATCAATGTATCAGATCATAGACGGAAAAAAGATTTCGCAGGAAATCAAGGATGAACTCAAGGAGAAGGTCGCAGTGTTAAAGGAGCAGGGAAAAAATATCTGTCTTGCAGTGATTCAGGTGGGCAGCGATCCGGCGTCGGGTGTGTACGTAGGCAACAAGAAAAAAGCGTGTGCTTACATTGGGATTGAATCGCTGGCATACGAACTTCCGGAGGAGACGACAGAGCAGGAGCTTCTGGACTTAATACAGAAGCTCAATGCGGACGACAAGGTGAACGGTATCCTTGTCCAGCTTCCGCTTCCCGGACAGATCAATGAGGAGAAAGTTATCCAGACGATTGCTCCGGAGAAGGATGTGGACGGATTTCATGAGAAAAATGTAGGGGCGCTGTGCGTGGGCAGCAAGGGATATGTGTCCTGCACGCCGCTTGGCATTATCCAGCTGCTAAAGCGTTCCGGCATCGAGATTTCCGGGAAACACTGTGTCGTAATCGGTCGCAGTAACATTGTGGGCAAACCGATGTCGATGTTATTATTGAGGGAAAACGGCACTGTCACAGTCTGCCATTCACGCACGCAGAATCTGAAAGAGATCACAAGGCAGGCAGATATTCTCGTAGTGGCGGTCGGAAAGCCCAAATTTGTCGATGATTCTTATATCAAAGAGGGCGCTGTCGTCATCGATGTCGGAATTCACCGGGATGAGAACAACAAACTCTGCGGTGATGTCGATTTTGAGAAAGCGGCACCGCACACAAGCGCTATCACGCCAGTTCCGGGCGGTGTAGGTCCGATGACGATTGCGATGCTGATGTACAATTGTGTGTCGTCAGCGGAGTAAACCATGTAACAGATATGCACATCAGCTACAAACCGCTCTGGCATACACTGGCGGAGCGTGACATGAGGAAAGAGGATTTAAGGCTTGCCGCCGATCTGACTACAGACATGATTGCCAACATGGGTAAGGAAGGGAAAAATAGTCGAATTCTGGATTCCTTTCTTCTCCATCTGGCAGGCGGCTGGCCCCATATGGACGGTAGGAATCTTATCAATCCCTTGCCGGGCATAGGAGCGCAGGTCAAGCCGTTATGGGCGGTTGTTGGGTGTGCCGCTGGTGGGCGGCAGATATTTAGTTGTTGGGTTGGTTAGCAGCCTGATAGATGGGATATATTTTATTTTTCTCCCGGCTGACTTAGGCATTAACTAAATGACATTGACAGACCGATGTCTTCCTATACCGCTGATATCCGGAAAAAAGTATGCCTGTACAGCGGCATTTTCAGCATGGAGGTGTTCCAGAGTTTTAAAAAATCCTTGTTGCTTACTTTTCTGTTGTAACCATTTTCGCTACAGTTTGCCAGATCGGCCAGAGAGTCCGCCAGAAAAAGGTGCTTTTCGTCATAGCCCACTACAGGGACAAAATGCAGCCAGTTTTTGCCGGGACAGGTCCGGATAAAGACAATGGGCGGGTTCCCGCTGCTGATTTCCCTTTTCAGGGCATTCAGATTCCCGGTGCAGTACACGGCATTCAGGCCCTGACGGGCCAGAAGCTTTTTTACGCCCTTGGGGTACACGGATCCATTTCTGCGTTTGCAGGGCATTTCCCAGTACAGCGCCTGGCCCGATGCCTCCCTTCCATAATGCCGCAGCACGAAGGCGCAGGCATAGGCGGAGCATTCCATGCTCTGCTGAAGGTCGATTCGATTGGGACGCAGGATCAGGAAACGGGGAGGATGGCCTCCCTTTACGAAACAGGGGTGCAAAAGCCCCATCAACAGACAGTTTATCACTGTGGTGGTGATGAACGAATATAAAACGGTTAAAAATAAAAACCGGAAGAAAACCAGATTACAAATCTCCTGCATAGAGAAAGCCCTCCTGTCAGCAATGTCATGTTTATTTTCTTTTGCCACACTTATCTTTTCGTAAGGAAAATGGCTTTATTTTTCATATCAACTTCAAACGCCGTTTCCGATATACGAATAAATTCAGTTCCTACTGGGGCAGTCATATATTTATAGACATCCCTGTCCAGTTCATGACACACTTCGCCGAGCGACATCAACACAATGTTTTTCACATCCGAATTATAGTGTTCGTCTTCATTTCCTACAAAAAATGTCCATCCGCTGTCTGCCGGATTGTTTGGCACACGTCTGTACATAAAGCCGACTTTCCAGCCTTCCTCTACAATTCTCCTGGAAACAAGTGCGCCTTGATTCATGAGGGTGCGTATTTTTTTGATTTCATCATACCGACTTTCATGATTCAAAAAACTATTCCTCATTTCGTCGCTGACAAGTGTATCAGTGCAGAGACTTTCAATATTTGCGTTCCATTTGCTGCTGTCCTCTGCCTGATACCTCAAAAGCACAGCCAAATCCAACAATTCTTCCTCTCCGTACTCAATACGAGTGCGCGTTTCTTTGCACATATTCTTTCCGGCATTGTCATAAACAAACACCTGCACCGTTCCATCTCGATAAAGCAGAAGCTTTACAGCTCCCATTTTGTCTTCATCATCATAAAACATCATAAAAGGCGGCAGCTTATCATTGACATACCATTCAAATTCGGTTCCATCCTTGCTATTTATAAAATAAACCGCCCCGTTTTCTTCCAAATCGCTGGATTTTACCTGTGGCAAATACTGTTCTTTGTTCTGTTCCATAATGCTTTTAATTTCATCTAAAATCACATTCATCATTTATACCTCTGTTTCACATTGTTCGTTGTAATTTATCTAATCCTCCAATTTTGATTTGTCTATGGCTCCATTATACTGCAATCACTTTTCAGATGGAACAGATTTTACGAAAAATTCATTTTGTCATAAGCATTATTCCCTTGAATCTACTCTTGTTCCGTCTTTTGTGATGATAAGCCACCCCTGCTGGTATTCCACGGTAATTTTGTTACATCAATGCTGTTATGGCTGATATTGTATGTTGTATAAATAATATTCATTCTTTACGTATCCTCTTTTCGCTAAATTTTTGAAATCATTTCAATCAGTTTGCCAATTCCCATATGTTTTGTGTTATAATGTTTTATGTGGTGCAAGCTGCGAAATCAGCATAGCTGATTTCCCCTGGCGAGCGGAAGAAATTCTGCAAG
>CAMWXE010000136.1 GCA_947178145.1 uncultured Lachnospiraceae bacterium
AGATAATATTTATCCCATGGATCTTCCTCACAGTATGCCGATATTGAAACTGCCTTCGCATAATCACAAACCGACCCGCCACCTACCGCAAGGATCAGGTCAACTGCGTTTTCTTTCGCAATTTTGCATCCCTCATAAAGTTTCTGTACCGCAGGATTCAGCATAACGCCCGCATCTTCAAAAATTGTCTTACCGTTTGCTTTCAGTATCTCCATTACCTTATCATAGATACCGTTCTTTTTGATCGAAGCGCCGCATAGGACAGCATAACATTGGAACCATATTTCGCAGCTCCTCGTTTAGATACTGAAGGGAATCCTCACCAAAATATTATTTTGTCGGGCTTAAATTAAGAAAAATTTCCTAACATTGTTTCGTCCTCCTATTTTGAAAATAATTAATTGATAATCTCGTTTCTAAGCCATTCCTCTATTACCTCTTTTGAAGTTCCAGCTTCAAACCTCTTTCCATCTATCCATATTGTGGAATCAGAACATAAAGTATGCAGATGATCTGCGCTGGAACCAATCCCACTGCTGTGGGAAGTGCAGAAGGGAAGAATTGTTTTTCCGGAAAAATCATAGCTCTCCAAAAATGTACTGATAATACGAGGGGCTTGCCCGTGCCAGATCGGATAACCAAGAATTATCGTATCATACTCGTCCATATTCTCCACACCTCCAATAATCCCCGGCCGTACAGAAGGATCATTCTGCTCCTGGTCTGCACGGCCGCCTGTATAATATGCCAAATCAGCCTCTGTGTAAGGATCTTCTGCCACAATCTCATAGAGATCTGCCCCCAGAATCTCTGCTGCGTATTCTGCCAGCGGCTGCGTTGTTCCGGTACATGAAAAATATGCAACCAAAGTTCTTGTTCCCATTTCTGCCTCCTGTTCTCCAATGGAAACGGATTCAGGGTTCTCCGTTTCTGATATTGTGTCCTGCTGCGTTTTTTCCTGTTCTTCCGTTTCTTGTGGTGCTTCAGATGGTTCTGCTGTTTCCTGCTCTACGTCCTGTAACACCGCAGATTGCTCCACTGTTTCCTGCGTAGTATTCTGTACTTCTTCAGGCTGGACAGCTACCGAATCCTGCCTTTCTGATGCAGCAGAATTACCACAGGCAGCTAAGCTAAAAACCATTGCAAAAGAAAGCATCAAACTGACTACTCTTTTCATTATCCATTCCGCCTTTCTTCCAGAGCCTTAAGCAAATATGCCATATTCCGCCCCAGACTTCTCATGGTTTCCATACCTTCCTGATCCTCCGAAACATCCCCCGGCATCCGTCCGTATGCCATGGGCCAGTAGGAAGATCCAACGATGAACATATCCTGCAGCATGAAAAAATGGTTCATGGCATCCAAAGTGCTCAATGCTCCGCCACGGCGTGCCGCCGTCACCGCCGCACCTACTTTATGCCGAAGCAGATTTTCACTCCGGTTCATATCCGCCACAACCGATGCCCTCTCCAGAAACGCCTGCATATTTGCGGAAATATTGGCGGTATATACCGGCGATCCCAAAAGGATTCCGTCCGCCTGTACCATCTTTTCATAGATTTCCTGAAACAGATCCTTTTTATGGACGCAGTTCTTTTTCCCGCCGCAGGCCCAGCAGGCTTTACAGGGTTCTATGATCTTACCGGCGAGCTGTATCATCTCTGTTTCTATTCCTTCTTTATTCAGTTCTTCAAAGACCGCACCTATCAAAAGCGCTGTGTTTCCATCCTTTCTTGCACTGCTGTTAATTGCTAAAACCTTCATATTCGTTTCCTCCATTTCTCTCTCATACAAATTATTTTTAGTACCAGTCGTGTTTTTCGTTCCGATCCAGACCATTGATCCGGTCCATTTCCTCTTCTGTCAGCTCAAAATCAAACAATTCTGTATTCTCCTTTATATGGTCAGGATTGCTGGACCCCGGTATTACCACCACACCTTTTTGAAGGTTCCAGCGTAAGATAACCTGTGCGGAAGATTTTCCGTGGGCCTGTGCGATTTCCGTTATCACCTCGTTGTTCAGAAGTTCTGCTGTATATCCTCTGCCGCCCAGGGGATACCATCCCTGCACCACAATGCCAAGACCATGAATATAGGGGATTACATCATTCTCCTGATAATAGGGATGAATCTCATTCTGAACCAGCGCCGGGGTAATATTTACCTGGGGCAGAAATTCCTCCAGTTCTTCCACATACCAGTTTGACAAACCAAGGGAACGGATTTTTCCGTCCTCCACTGCTTTTTCCATAGCAAGATAAGCATCTACATCGCCTGTGCCCGGATGGTGGAGCAGCATCATATCGATATATTCGATATCCAGCTTTGTAAGAGCTTCTTCAATGGCAGCTTCCGGATTGGAAAACTGATTGGGGTACAGCTTTGTAATGACAAAGATTTCCTCTCTGGGAATGCCGGAATTTCTCACTGCCTCCCCTACACTTTCTTCATTGTGGTACATGTATGCAGTATCAATCAGGCGGACACCGCTGTTTAAAGCTGCTGTAACCGAATCCACACATACCTCACCTGTCAGGCTGTAAGTACCGAGTCCGTATATAGGCATTTCGTATCCACTATTGAGCATTACTCTCTTCGATTCAAAATCAAAAGAAATACTCTCTTCCACTGTTTCACTCCTTTCCGACTCCATATGTCCATTGTCCTCTATCTTTGTACTATTTGTTTCTGCTGAAATAGGTTCTATACTAACTGGCTGCTCACTTGCTACAGAAGTTTCAGATGACAGACTTTCCGATTGTGAGCTGTCAGATACAGGGATATCAGATGCTATATTCTCTTCTGTCCTCTTCTGATTCTCTGATCGGCCGCATCCAGATACAGCCAAAACAAAGGCACAAGACAGTGCCATACAAATCCATTTTTTCATTTCAACCTCCTACTTTTTTAATAACCTTTGCAGGGACACCGCCCACCACAGTCATCTCCGCAACATCACATGCCACTACAGCACCAGCCGCTACCACAGCCCAGTCTCCAATTGTCACTCCGGGCAGGATGGTGGCATTGGAACCAATCCACACATGATTTCCGATTGTAATTGGTGCATAATGATTTTTACGATTTTTGTCAGGATGAAGATCATGGTTAATTGTTGCCAGCACTACATTGTGACCGATCAGCACTCCATCCCCAATTGTAATTCCTCCCTGATCCTGAAAATGACAGCCGGAATTGATAAAAACATCTTTTCCGATGCTGATATTCTTTCCAAAGTCCGTATAAAACGGAGGAAACAGCCGGAAAGTATCATCCATTTTCTTTCCTGTCAGCCGCCCCATGATCTCTCGAATTTCCTCTGGAGTATGATATTGATTGTTTATTTCCATCTCAATCCGAATTGCTTCCTGACAAAGTGAATCAAAAAACATCTGCCAGTCTGTTCTGCATGCAGCGTCTCCTTCTTCACCCTGAAACGCTTCAATTATATCCTCTATAACCATACCAATCACCCCTTGTAAACTTGTTGTTGTATTTTATGTAATTTCATTATAAATACTTTTAGATTAGATATCAAATACATATATAATATCGGAATCAATACCAAAAAAGTATTTTGCACACAATGGACTAATCTCTTTTACATCAAATTTTAAGAAAGCGTCGCATAATCCGCCTACAACACAAGGACTAATTCCTCCGGAATGTTGGAACCAATCACAACAATATTGGAATTATTTTTGTCCAGGTCTGCCAGGTAATGATTGATAACACATTTCACAAAAAATTGCAATTCTTTATTGCTAGAGCGTGTTTTCACCAGCCTTTGCAGCACGTCCTTCATTTTTTTATATGTACTTAAATCCGGCATGTAAATCCTCCATTCTACATATTGCGAACCATCTCCAGCTATTATAATAAGTTCCTTTACACACAATATTGAATACATATATAGAATAGTTTTCCATACTTGAAAAGTATGTGTTTTTTTGTTATTGTTTAGATAAAGATTTAATTGAGGAGGATTTTCACTTGGATATTCGGGTATTGCAATATTTTCTTGCGGTCGCAAGGGAAGAAAGTATCACAAAAGCGGCAGAGGCACTCCGCATGACACAGCCGCCGCTTTCCAGGCAGCTAAAAGATCTGGAAGAAGAACTAGGGAAACAGCTGCTCATACGTGGAAGTAAGAAAGTTACGCTGACAGAGGACGGAATGCTGCTTCGTAAACGTGCGGAAGAATTAGTTGATTTAATGGAAAAAACAAAAGCAGAACTGACATCCTCTAACGAGAATATCAATGGCGATATTTATATCGGCTGTGGAGAAACCGAAAGTATATCCTTTTTGGCTCAGGCAGCTCAGAATTTACAGAAAAAACACCCGCTCATTCATTACCACATTTACAGCGGCGATGCGGAACGTGTTATGGAAAAACTGGATAAGGGTTTGATTGACTTCGGATTGTTAGTTGGAGAAGCAGATATTGACAAATATGATTACCTCAAACTTTCGCAAAGAGACCTATGGGGTGTCTTGATGCGCAAGGACAGTCCTTTGGCAGAAAAAGAAGCAATCTTTGCAGAAGATTTGTGGGATAAACCCCTGATTGTATCCCATCAGACCTCTATCAATGCAGAAATGTTCCACTGGCTAAAGGCTGATATTTCAAAACTCAATATCGTTGCAACTTACGATCTGATTTACAACGCAGCGCAATTTGTCAAAAAAGGCTTTGGATATGTGATTGCATTGGACAAACTGATTAACACAACAGGGGACAGCAATTTATGTTTTAAGCCGCTTTCTCCAACATTAGAGGCAGAACTTTGCATTATCTGGAAAAAATATCAGGTTCTTTCGAGAGCCTCCAGTGTATTTCTGCAACACATACAAAATGAGGCAAAGGGGATTATTTAGAGAAATACAATCTTCAAAACGCAGGCACACATACCGTCTTTATACAACCATATCTAACACCAGCCCCGTTACAAAAGTAAATGCCATAACAAAAAATATAGAAAGCAAACCGCTTTGCTCCAAGGACTCTTTTGAGTGCCAGCGCTCCCCATACGCATCCCCATTGCCAGCCATTCACGGATCAGCGGAATCGTACCACCTCCACATGCATAGAGCGGCACACCAATTGTCGCCGCCATATGCCAAATCCTTCGTTTGATTTGCCAAGTGTTCCCACTGCTTAAAAGTTGAATTAAAAGCATATTTTTGCATAGGATTATTGAATTTACACTCATTTGACAATTCTTCAAACCGGAATTGTTACTGCTCCTGTACCCAATCGATTCCCGGATAAAGCTCTCCTGTCCGAATAAAAAACTCCACTGCTTTCACACCACTTTCCATATCCGAGATAGCATGAATTTTGGGAATCAGGGACTGACCGCCGCTCAGAAGTTCTGTCCATACACTCTTGTCAGAATAATCAAATTCCACTATCTGCGCATCAGTAGAAGCGTAATCTGGATTGTATGAAAAAATATATTCGTCCTTCCTGCCATTTTCGTAAAGCCTGAAGCGGCCCAAATACAGCCATTCCCCATCTGAGAGCACTTCCATCCAGTCGCTTTCTCCGTCAGGGTCTAAAAACAAACAAACATTGATACCTTTATAAACTTCCTTTAATATTTTAGAGACGATCTTCGGTGTGATTTCATCTTCGGTGTATGCCACTCTAGAATTATAATAATCAATATATTTTACTGTGACCGCATTCGGGTCAAATGAGGGAACCGTTTCTTGTTTTGGAATAATTTTAGGTTTCACAAGCCTTCTCTCCTTTTATTTTCCGCAAATTCGAGTTTATATATTTAATTATAAAATATGTGCCTGCGACTTGCAATATTTATAGGCTCGTTTTCAGTGGGTACACACTGGGTTTCGTTCAGATGATCCGTCTTTGTATCTGTATGGAGAGTGGATGCATCTGCCACGTTTAACGTCCGGTTTGCGGCAAAGCTGTTTAAAGAAAAATATTCCCTGATTGCTGTAGATGGATCTGAATTTAACATTGCGCGCAATCCCTTTACCGGTTCCATCACCACAATGGATTTCCCATGTTCCCTTGCCACCTCATAATTTGCCCTTGCCGCCACAGACGGATTCTCCCAGTCCGCATAGTTGATCTGCAGCTGCACAAAATCCACTTCCGGATGTGCCCGACATTTTTCTTAACCTCCTCTACATTTATTCAGGATATGGCATTTATGCCTTTTTATCATTTGTAAAAATATTATATTTATTTCATACGTCAGACTCAACAACACTTTTATATCTGTTGGGGTTTACACCACACAAATAAAAAAAATGTGGCAGAAATATTATTTCTCTCTTTGCCATCATTCTACCAGAATTTCCTCCCCATCCTCCACGATCAAGAGGTTCTCCACATCAAACTGCTCTGCCAGCTCCCTGTCAAACTGCCTTCCGGTAGTTGTTGTGGTCATATGATAAGGGATGTTATGTTTCGCACCCACGAGATCAGCGCACTCTGCCGCTTCCTCCAGTCCCATGTTATATACGCCGTCACAGCAGAAAAAAGCATAGTCTATTTCCATTTCAGACATTAACGCCATCTGTTCCGTCTTGGAAGTATCTCCCGTCACATAAACTGACTTTCCGTTAGAGAATGTCAATACATAGCCCACACAGTCGCTCACATCATGGAGAGCGTTATACCCTGCCTCCACTGCTTCCACCCTGACATATCCAAGGTCAAAAATCCGGTGTTCCCCATCCTTTACCGCCTCTCTGTATGTAATGATCTGACAGTCTTTATTCCGGTTCCCTACCTTATCAATCTGGCTGTGGTCAAAATGGGAATGTGTCACCAGTATCAGATCCGCCGGCAGTTCATAGGAGTCTCCGGCATAGGGATCAATATAGATCACTTTTCCTTCGTCCGTAACAATACGGATACTGGCCTGCCCCTGATACAGCAGTGCTGCCGGTCCCGGTTCCTCCAATGAAATACTATCTGCGTTCTCCACTTCTGCAGGTGAGCTTTCCCCCGCACCCTCCTCTTTTTCCTGCACTGCCATGTTTGATTCCTGACGAACAGAACTACTGCTTTCCTCCTGTGTCAGCTGTCCCCTGTTTGAGCAGCCGCCCAGGACGGTCAGAGCCAACAGTCCTGCGCATATAAATGTCATCCGTGGTTTTCTCATCCGACATCCTCCTTTCGTCCACCATAGGAAAATTTCAGCAGCCTCCCACATGACTGCATCATAGCAAGCTCCCGTATCAGCTCCTTTACATCCAGACCATTCGGACAATGGGAAGAACACGCCCCACATTCAATACAATCCACAGGCTTTCCGGATGACTTCATCTCATTCAGCTTTTCTAATGTCCGTATATCCCCGGACAGGTATTCCCCATAAATTTTTAACGCCTCTGTAATATTGATATGTGCCGGACAGCTTTTGCTGCATTTTCCACATGCTGCACATGACATCATCATGATTGCTGCTTTGTCTGCGTTCTTTTCCATTTTCGTTCCACCATTTCTTTCTGTTCACTATTTTCATGACTGTTTTACGCTAACTCCCATCTGCCCGCTTCAGTGGGCATCCAAATCAAGATGGTGAAAATTCTTTTTCACCCTATCACCTGAAACTTTGTCCACTTCTGGCTGCGGTACCGAACCATGATCAATGCTGCTTTTACCAGCCAGTCCCCTACCATTGCCAGACAGATTCCGATCACGCCAAGGTTCATCCATACACCAAAAACGATTGAAAAAATCACCCTGCACACCACTGTTGCAAAAATAGATGCATACATGGTGAACTGAATGTCCCCTGCTGCCCGTAGCCCGTTAGAAAGGGAAAATGCCACCGGACATAAAAGTACATTAAATATACTGTGAATGATCACCAACAGGATCACCAGTTTTCTGGTATCCTCTGACAGACTGTAGAGCATAAGTACAAAAGGCGTTAAAACCACTATCAGAAAATTCCATGCTGCTGAACCGATATAAGTAATACGCAGCAGTTTTTTGTTGTAATAATCCGCCGCTTCTATATCCCCCGCCCCCATACACTGTCCGATCACTGTCACAAAGGCATACCCGAAGGCAATGCAGAAAAGGGATGCCATAGACCAGAAACTCTGTGCTACCCCGTTTGCTGCGATCTGTACGGTTCCAAAAAGGGCGACAATACTGGAGAGGGCAACTTTGGAAAGCTGAAACAGCCCATTCTCAACGCCGTTTGGTACGGCAATATTCAGAATCCGTTTCAGCATTTTCCCATTCCATGCAAGCACTTTTTTCATCTGTACATACAGCGTATTTTTTTTCTGAAAACACAATACCAGCATGACCGCAGCTGCAAAAGTTCTTGAAACCAACGAAGGCACTGCAACGCCGGCAACCCCCGCACGAAGGACAAATATCCCTATGGCGTTGCCAATGACATTGATCGCATTCATAATAATGGAAATGTTCATGATCACTTTTGTTTTCCCCATACTGCGGAACAGCGCTGCCGCACTGTTGTAAATTGCCAGCGCAGGAAAAGACAGTGCCGAAATTACCAGATAGGTGAGTGACGCCTCCATCACGTCCGGCTCCACCCGCCCAAATAAAAGCGATAAAAGCTGAGAACGGAATAAAATGGAAATACCCGTCAGGAATACCGAGATCAGGACTGTGATCATCAGTAACTGGCTTGCCGCAGTCACACCGTTTTCCCTGTCATTCCTCCCAATATACTGGCTTGCCACTACCGCTCCGCCGGATGCCACCGCACCAAACACAAAAATAAATACATTATTCAACTGGTTCACAAGGGATACTCCCGACACTGCCGCTTCCCCGGCATAGCTGACCATCAGTGTATCCGCAATCCCTACCAGCATGGTAAGGAGCTGTTCCACAAGGATCGGCAGGATCAGGGCAAACAGTTCCCGGTTTCCAAATCTTTGCCGTTCTTTTGAAAGTGTCTGTTTCGGTTCCACCCATTTTAACAGGAAAGCTTTTCTCATTAAAACCACCTCTGTTTTTTATTCTGCACATATTGTACTTGGGAAATCCCAAACATTCCACTCCATCTTGGCAGTATAAGCGGTTTATGCCACACTCTCCATGAAAATGTGGCATAACGCAGACAAGGGCGGATACAAGATTTCCGTATCCACCCCTGTATCTGTAGACTCTGGTAACTATTACATCACAAACGCATGCTCCACAAGGAAATTCCATGCCTCTTCCACCTGTGCCGTGATATCTTTTCCCTGAAACAGAACCGTCTCTTTTGGAAATTCCTGCTTGATATCCGTCACGCCAACCGCAAGCAGCTTATTTGCCAGGTAGTTCATCTCGCCGGAGAACAGCGGGTTCGGCTGCACCATGGCAGAGTTATAAGTATCAAGGATTGCTGCCACAGAAATACCATGATAGGTCAGACTTTCATATTCCGTGAAATCCCCGGTGCCTTCCGGCCCCGCGGCTTTCTGTTCCTTTGCCATCGTCAGCAGCATATTCTTATCATCCTCTCCAAGCGGCCGGAAATCCTTCATATTCTTTACATTGTCCTGTACCTGCTCCAGCGTGGACATACCGGAAAGCACCGCGATCACATCATCCATGCTGCCCGCAAACCGGAGCGCCCACACTGCAGGTGACAGTTCCGGCGCAATAGAGCGGAGTTTCTTTTCAGCTGCCTCCGGTATCTGTGCCAGGACGCCTCCCTTAACCGGCTCCATGATGACTGCTTTTTTCCCATGCTTACGGATTACTTCATAGCACCTTCTGGAAGCGATAAAATAGCTTTCCCAGTCAAAATAATTGACTATGATCTGGACAAACTCCACTTCCGGATGCTCCGTCAGGATCTGATCCAGTACCTCCGGCGAATCGTGGAAGGAAAATCTGAGATGCCTGATCTTCCCTTCTTCTTTCCATTTCTGTGCATGCTCAAACAGGTGACAGTTCTTAACAACGCCGCCTTTGCCATCCAGCCCATTGTAGAATTTCGTGTTCAGGATGTGGAGCAGGTAATAATCTGCTTGTGTCAAGTAAGGAATAAAAAAAATTTCATTTTTTAGCGAGCCACAG
>CAMWXE010000137.1 GCA_947178145.1 uncultured Lachnospiraceae bacterium
AATACTACCAGAATAGGAGACTAATTAAAAGACGCCGATTATTTACCGCTTACGTATTTTTTGAAGTAGTACTCCAAGGCTTCATGGTGTCGAAAGATACACAATGTTCCTTGTGTATCTTTCGCATTTTTCTCAGAAATCCAATGAAATCAATGCTTTCAGGTACTTTGTCATTCTTTTAACAAAAATAGAATCTGTGAATGATACATAACGTTAATATTCAATAATTTATATTGATAAATTCAAACAATATGTATTATTTATTCTGCAAGTCCAAAGAGTTTGAATAAAAGATACATATAGATAATATTTATTGATATGTATTATCCATGGTGGTATAATGATAAAAGATACATATTCAAAAAAAACAAACAATATGTATTATATAGAAAGAACAGGGGATGATAAATTGAATTACGTACAGCCCATACGGGATAAGAAAAAAATACAGACAATGAAAACGGTGTTGAAAGCGAAAGATGAAAAATATTACATCATGTTCCTCATCGGGATTAACGTGGGGCTGAGGGTATCGGATATCCTTACATTAAAAGTATCTGATGTAAAGGACAGAACACACATTAATATAGTAGAGAAAAAAACAGGCAAAACAAAACGGTTTCTTCTCAATTCGCAGATGCAGGGAGAGCTGGATGATTATATTAACAAATTCAGTCTGGTCGATGACGATTACCTAATCAGGAGCAGAAAAGGTGATAACCAGCCCATTAAACGGGACAGGGCATATAAAATACTGAATGAAGTAGCTGGGGAGATCGGATTGGATGAAATCGGCACCCATTCAATGCGCAAAACCTTTGGCTACTGGCATTACCAGAAATATAAGGATATTGCACTACTCCAGCATCTGTTTAACCATGCCAATTCCGCTGTCACATTGCGATATATTGGGGTTAATCAGGATATCATGGATCAGTCTGTATCGGATTTCTTCCTATAATACGTTGCATTGTTAAACATATGATTTCGCAGGCGATTTTAAGGATAAAATAATTAATAATTCTGTTGGGGATTATAGTTTCTGCAATCTATCAGAAAGTGATTAATTTACCTGCTGACTTCTCATACCATATTGCGTGTCCAGATTGATACAATGATTCCTCCTTTTAATATGAAATGGGCATACTGCAATCCACATCTATTGTGAAACGCAGCACGCCCTCCAATATGTATCGCATTACTTTTACCATTTTTTATTGCAGAATCAGACATCGACTTTTCTGAAGCGTTGCTTTAATATCAGGAATATTCCCTCCACACTGCTATAAAAGAAGGAACCGAGTCATATCTTCATTTCCAATTACATTAAAAAACGAAAATAGTTGAATATTTTAAGTATTCTAATCTTCCATTTGTTTCTTGTGCTTATCTCCTGCTGTTTAACGCCCTCCGGAATTTCATAATTATCTTTATCCAAAACTTTTACAGATGCCGCTTCATACATCTGCATATATTCTTTCAGCTGTCGGTTCACCGCCTCACTGTCAATAACAAGCATCAGTTCCGTATCAAGATACACACTTCTCATATCCATATTAAAAGATCCAATAATTGACAGCCGATTCCCGATAGAAATGCTTTTCCCATGATAGGATACGCCTCCTTCGTACTCATAAATATTCAGCCCCGTATCCACCAGTCTTTCCTTATTTATCAAATAATCAGAAGCTCCAAAAGGATTTCCATTGTTTGCCGCAGAATTTGTCAATAATGATGTATCTGGATTTCTGTCACAAATCTCCTGAAATGACTCATACATCCACTCATTGCATATGATATAGGGCGTATGGATTAAAATCTCCCCTTTAGATTGTTTCATTATTTCAACCAGAGAATAAAATACTGTCGGCTCCTTTGTATATACATGTGTCGGATTGGACAGAAGAGTAATTTTATTAACTTCAAATGTCATTCTTGCATAATCTGTTGTCTCTTCCAACACAGGATATTCTCTCCTTATTTCCTCATAACGTTCTTCCAGCTTCTCCTGTGCCATTGAAACCTTTTCTGTTCTTCTGCTTTCAAGAAACGTACACTCTTCCATCCCCCAGACAGATTCAAAGTATGCCTCAAGCTGATAAATGGAACTCTCTTCATGCTCCGGGTTTGTACTATACACCAGTACATCCCTGTCGTAATTTTTGTAACCATTATCGCCAAGGAAATAGTCATAAGTATTCCTGCCGCCTAAAAGATATAAGTCATTGTCCACGATCACATATTTATCATGAAGACGCCCCATGCTCTTCCATGGCATAAGCATGTTTACCCTGTTATATACTTTGATCTCTACATTCTCCATGGCAGCCAATGCGTGGAAGTATTCATTCCTGTCCATTTGCAGGAATGCCGTCGCTCCATCTACAAGTATTTTGATATCCACTCCCCTTTTTGCCGCCTGAAGCAGCACGGCAAGGACGTCCTTCCCACTTTCATCTGCCCGGAACTCAAACGTTGAAAGGATTACCCTGTCCTCTGCCTGTTCTATCATCTTCAGCCTTTCCAGCAAAGCTTCCTCATTATCCTCAATAATATAAGCCCTGTCACAGGAAACTGTATCAGCATAACAGTCCATAGCACGAAATCCGGACTGGTATTCCTGGCTTATATCAGGCTGTTTTCCATATGACAGAATAATGCCAGCCAATATGTATAACGCGAATAATAAAACTATAACAACAGAACTTCTTAATATCTTTTTCATACATTCCCTATTTTTTTCTAACAAAAGCTATAGCAATACAATTTTTACCAACGTGCGTTCCTATCACACCGCTTACTGCATATGCCCTGCATTCCGGCAAGTTATAGCGTCCCTCTGTCTCTTTCCTGAAAGTTTCCCCCTTTTCCCTGTCATATGTATAACCTATATAAACCGGCCACTCTGTATCAACTTCTTCTGCCTCGTACTCTTTCCACAGACGCTCTTTTCCTTTCCTGATTCCTCTTGCAATCCCTAATCTTACCAATACTTTGTCTTTCAATTCTATTACGGGTTTTATACTCAACACATTTCCAATAATATCAAATGCCGGCGGAATCCGGCCGCCTCTTCGTAAATAAGTCAAAGTGTCCAATACCCCGCACTCCACCATCCTGTCCCTTACTTCCATAATACCAGCAGTAACCTTCTCTATGCTGATTCCCTGTTTTCTCCTGCAAACTGCATATTCCACCAGCATTCTCTGCGTCATAATGGCCTGCCGCGTATCAATAATTGTAATCCTGTCATAGCCGCATATCTCCTTTGCCACCCTGGCGGCATTCACTGTCCCGCTAAGTCCACTGGAAATGGTTAATACCAAAACATCTTCGCTGTTCTGTTTCGCCTTTTCATATTCTTTCAAAAATAAATCCGGTGAAGGCTGACTGGTCGTTGGCAGCTCATGCTCTTCTTCCAGCCTTTCAAAAAACTTTTGGAAATCATCTTCTGTATCCATAGCCATCTCATCACATCCAAATTTAATGGACAGCGGAACCCTTATAATATCCATTTCCTCTGCCTGTTCTTTTGTAATGTCAGATGCCGTGTCAGTAATAATTTTAAAATACGCCATAATATACTCCTTCAAATCTTTTGCCCTGATATGATTTCTTCTATAAACTCTGCTATCTTTTCACCCGCTAATGGATCGATTATTTCATGTTGTGCTTTCTTCATATCTACTATAACTTCCCTGCTTGCTAATTGCTGTATGGCTCGCGGCAGTTCTTTTTTAAGATTGGAGACTCCAATACTCATCCCGCATTCGGAAAAAAATCTTTCATTTTTCGTTTCACATCCCGGTATCGGCGGGATATGAATCAACGGGATATTAGAAACCGCCGCTTCCGTTGAGGAAATCCCTCCCGGCTTTGATATATAGAAATCACAGACCTTTAAATACTCCGCCATGCATTCTGTTGTTTTCAGCAAAAGAATCTGCGGTTCCTCTCTGTATTTATTTTTCAGTTTTTCATACAGCTTCTGATTCGTACCGCAGACAACAATCAGGATCACTTCTTCATGTTCCCGCAGATATCTATGCAGAATACGAATCACTTCAAAAATTTTTCCCGCCCCAATACTTCCCCCTGCTATTAGGACATAACGCTTTTGGGCATTTAGCCCTAAACATTCCAATGCCTCTTCACGGCTCATCTTTTCCCTGAATCCCCGCTTCACCGGAATCCCTATGGGAACCAGCTTTTCAGGCGGAATGCCCCATAAACAAAATTCCTTCTCCTGCATTGGGGAAGGTACAATAAAATAATCACATTCGATTTCCTCTGTAAACGGAATACAAGTATAATCTGTAGAAATGTAAATAACCTTTGGCAGTGTGATGCCCCTTTTTCTTAAATGCGTCAATATCTCGCCAGGAAACAGATGCGTTGTCAAAATCACATCATAAGAATGCTGTTTTAAATACTCCTGCATATAATCCGCCGTTTTCCTGTTCGCCCAGTATACAGGCGATTTACCGGGCAGCTTCCTATACAAATTTCCAAGCCTGTAAATAACACCAAACAGTCCCGGCATCTTTTGGACGCATTTTATATAACAGCCGCCGACTTTCTTATCCATATCTGCACCTGACAATCCATAGGGATCAAGCAGTTCTGCATGGTGCCCTCTGCTCATCATTGCTTCCTGCACAGCTTCTGCTGCGGCATGATGTCCGCCTCCCGTAGTGCATGATAATATTAACGCTTCCATAATATACTCACCTGACACTTCTCTCTTTTCTCATTACTTAACTGCATATTGATATTGACCACAAATGCAGTAACCAAAAATGCTATAATAATGTAAACATTTTTTACAAACAAAATCATACTAACTGACGCAAACCGGTACGTCCATATGGTTCTGCTGTAATGCGGCGTAATCCGTATGACCAAGGAAAAAAAGACAAATACAGCTGCCAGTATAAGTGCCGGATATAGATTGGGGAATAATCCCAGCAGACATCCAAACGTGACGGCAATCCCTTTCCCGCCCCGGAATCCATAAAATATTGGGTAAATATGTCCTACAACCGGTGCAATAATGATAAAAATCATCTCCATCCCACAGGCATTCAGATCTGCGCCCTTCAGATACATCTGCACCGGTATAATTCCTTTGAGCAGGTCTCCGCATAATGTCAGAATGCCACACCAAAATCCCCCATAAATGAACGCATTGGCCGTTCCCGGATTTCCGTCCGCACTGCGGGCTGTAATGTCCTCCCGACACAGCAAATATGCAAAAACCCTTGCAAACAAAACACTTCCGCATAAATAACCCAAGGCAATATATATACCGCTTCTGATCATGGCCGCCCTTCCTGTCCTCTTTCTTTTAATACGGGCATTTTCACTTTCAATGCATTTCTTCTATTCACGCTTTCTCTGAGTAGCGCATAACACGTTGACATCAATGGAATGAACAACAGTATTCCAATAACACCAAACAGGCTGCCCCCTATGCTGACCGCCATAAGCACCCATATAGAAGGCAGTCCAACTGAATTCCCTACTACCTTCGGGTAAATCAGGTTCCCTTCTATCTGCTGCAATACCAAAAACAACACTACAAACCAAAATGCCTGCAAAGGATTGTTAATCAAAATCAGAAATGCTCCCACCGCACATCCGATAAAAGCTCCCACAATCGGAATTAAGGCTGTAACTGCAATCAGCACCCCTACTACAAGTGCATATGGCATATGGAAAATGCTCATGGAAATGACAAACATGGTGCCCAAAATCACTGCCTCAAGACACTGCCCTGTAATAAAGCTGCTGAAATTCCTATATAAAAGGCTGCAAATCTCCAATATTCTATCCCCGGCACGTACTGGCAGATAGGCAGATATGATTCTTCGCCCCTGACCTGACAGCCGCTCTTTTTGTGACAGAATATACAAAGCAAAAACAAGAGCAATCATCATGTTCACGACGCCAGATATAATACTGCCAGCCATATTAAACGTAGAATTCAGCATATTCCCTGCACCATTTTTCAGAAAATACAATATATTTTCCAGTATCTCATCCCATTTGACTTCCATTGCTTCCAGCCCATTTGCCCAGTCTGCTAATATGGGGTTATCCTCTGCCAGCTGCTCAAGTCCCAATGCCATCTGCTCCATAAAGGCGGGAATTTTTCTTCCAATTTCAGAAACAGTAGATCCCATCTGCGGCAGCACCATCCCAATAGCTACAGAAAGAACCAACACAATCAACACAATGGAAAATACCATGCTTAAAGGCCGTTTCAGCTTTTTTGCCATCTTCCCTTTCCAGCGTTCCAAAAATTTCTCCTCAATCAATCTCATCGGTATGTTCAAAATAAAGGCAATGGCTCCGCCATAGATAAACGGTTTTAAAATACCAACTAAAAAATCTGCCGCTAAGAATATCTTTTCACTATAAATAATTGCCAAAACCAAAAAGGCTGCCAGCACCATCAAATTCTTTATTTGTTTTATTTTTTCCTTGCTAAATTCCATATCCTATACTCCTGAACTTATTTTTATCATTCTGTCTTCCAAAAGGTTACCCATCCTGGTTTTATCCAGACCTATATCCAGAAGCCCTATGCAGCAGCCCACCGCCTGATATCTTCACTTTATCCGGTTAATCCTGCCAACAGTTCCACACAGCCATTAATCCCAAGCACAGAGCTGTCAAGAACTACATCATAATGATATAAATCATCCCACTTGTTTGCTGTATTGAACGAGTAATAGTTAGAACGCTTTTTATCAAACCGCCTGGCCGTGGGTGCCACCAGGCTTTCCTGAATTCCATAATCTTCCATAATACGTTTCTTTTTACTCTCCTTATCTGCCTTTATAAAAACACGGAGAACGTTCTTCCTGTCACTTAGGATATCCGCCGCACAATGTCCAAGGAAAATAGCGGAGCCTTTGTCCGCGAGCTCCCGCACCACAGCCCTTTCTGCCACAAATAATTTTCCTTCATTTGTAAGCATATTTCCATTTGACTGTTCCACCTGACTGAACGCATATATGGAATATAAAAAACTGGACGTGACTTTTTCCTCATACCGCTCCATTTCTGATACAGACAGATTCTCTTTTTTTGCTGCAATTTCCAGAATTTCATGCCCATAACACGGTATCCCGGTTTTCTCCGACAAAAGTCGGGCTACTTTACTGCCCCCGCTGCCATATTGCCGTTCAATAGTTATATAACGATATTTCATTTTTGCTCCTCCTTTAAACTGCTTCTTCAAATTGACTGTTGTAAAGTTCCGCATAAAATCCCCCCTGCCGCAGGAGTTCATCATGATTACCCTGTTCGATTACATTTCCGTCTTTCAGTACGAGAATCAGATCTGCATTTTTAATTGTTGACAAACGGTGGGCAATGACAAAGCTAGTACGGCCTTCTGTCAGCTTATCCATTGCCTTTTGCGCAAGCAGCTCCGTCCGGGTGTCCACTGATGAAGTCGCTTCATCTAAAATCAGCATCGGACAGTTCTGAATCATGGCACGGGCAATGGTAAGCAGCTGTTTCTGTCCTGCAGAAATCTCGACATTCTCAGAAAGCTCTGAATCCAGCCCTTCCTGCAGCGACTCAACAAATTCCCATATGCCGCATGCCCTGCATGCATCTTCCAGCTCTTTATCTGTAACGCCGACTTTATTGTATTGCAGGTTTTCCCTGACACTCCCCTGAAAAAGCCAGGTATCCTGCAGCACCATGGAAAACATATCATGTACGGTCTCTCTTTTCATTTCACATATCGGTATGCCATCAATTAAAATACTGCCGTTCTCAATCTCGTAAAAACGCATCAGCAGATTTATGATCGTGGTTTTTCCAGCGCCTGTCGGACCAACAACCGCAACCTTCTGTCCGGGTTTTACGATTGCAGAAAAGTCCCTGATAATCTGTCTGTCAGGCGTATCCGGATAGCTGAAACTGACATGGCGAAATTCTACAGAGCCTAAAACGCGGCCTGGCAAAAACTTCTTGTCCTCTTCATATTCCATCTCTTCTTCTTCCAAAAAATCGAAGATACGTGTTCCTGCAGCAGTAGCAGACTGCATCTGCGTCATACCCTGTGCGATTGTGGAAAGCGGTGATGTGAACAGGCGCACGTACATGATAAAAGCTACAATCACCCCAAAGCCAATCGTTCCATCCATGGCAAGTTTCGCGCCGTAAACACAAACTGCCACATACCCAAGATTACCTACAAAAGACATCAGGGGCTGCATGATGCCAGATAAAAACTGCGATTTCCGATTCGCTTCATACACTGCCTTATTCAAATCCCTGAAAGCGGCACGCATCTGATTTTCCGCACAGGAAATCCGGACAACACTATGGCCAGAATACATTTCTTCCACGTAACCGCTAAGGTCGCCAAGCGTTGTCTGCTGCGCAAGAAAATATTTCTGCGACTGGGACATAATCACACCCATCAGCCCAAATCCAGCCAGCATCGCTACAATAGCCACAAGGCTCATATGCCATTCGGTAACAAACATCATGATGATACAGCCTGTAAACTGGCAGAGGGCTGAAACCATCTGCGGTAAACTATTGGAAAGCGTCTGCGCCAGGATCTGCACATCGTTCGTCATACGGCTTAAAATATCGCCTGGGCTTGTTCTGCCAAACAGCTTCATCGGTACCCTGTTTATCTTTTGTGAAATGTCATTGCGCAAACGGTTGGACAGTTTGAGTGTTACCGTAGAAGTGATATAGTTCTGGACAAAGCCAAATGCAGCACTAAGTACATAAATGGAAACAAGGGAGCTGCCCACCCTTGCAATTCCACGCAGGTCAATCTGCCCTGCAATTCCATCGGTAATATATTGTGTAATCTCTGACAGGCGGTCCGGCCCGATAATTGTCAAAACCGCACTGCCTGCTGCAAGTAAAAGCGCAGCCAACATGGGGAACAGCATATCTTTAGAATGCCGTAATAGTTTCTGAAGGACGGACCCAATAGAAGGCTTTTCCTGATTATATTTTTTCATACTGCACCCCCTTATGCCAAAAGTTCCTGTTCAGACAGCTGGGACCTCGCAATCTCGCAATAAACCGGACAATTCCGGATCAACTCTTCATGCGTTCCCATTCCGACCGCCTCACCACGATCCAGTACAATGATTGTGTCTGCATGGCGGATAGTCCCAATGCGCTGTCCGACAATGATTTTTGTTGTATTTTTCAATTCCCTTGCCAGCCCGGCCCGCAGAACCGCATCCGTTTTGTAATCCAATGCAGAAAACGAATCATCAAAGACCAGTATTTCCGGTTTACGCGCTAATGCCCTCGCAATAGAAAGGCGCTGTTTCTGTCCGCCGGATATATTCGTCCCGCCCCGGTCAATGGATTCATCCAATTTATCCGGCATCTTTTCCACAAATTCCATGGCCTGCGCAAGGCTGAGCGCTTCCCACACATTATCATCAGAAAGCACTGCGTTGCTTTCTCCAAACAGCACGTTATCCCTCACTGTTCCTGAAAACATGACTGCTTTCTGCGTTACATAGCCAATCTTTCCATATAATGCCTCAAATGAATATTCACGGATATCCCTTCCGTCAATCAATACCTGCCCATCCGTTGCATCGTAAAACCGTGCAATCAGACTGACTAATGTGGTCTTCCCGCTGCCTGTTGCACCGATAAAAGCAACCGTATCTCCACGGTTTACTTTGAAACTGATATTTTTCAATACACGGTTCACCGAATCCGGATATCGGAAGGACACATTTTTAAACTCCACTGTACCAGTTTCAATCCCTCCGCTTTCCCTTCCGCCCCGGATAGAGATTTCTGCATTCATCACTTCATTTATGCGGCCTGCTGAAACCTGCGCCGCAGGAATGAACATGAATATCATTAAAATCAGCATCAATGACATTACTACTACATCATTGCATAAATAACGGTGAATTAAATTGCTAAAGGTATCCCCGC
>CAMWXE010000138.1 GCA_947178145.1 uncultured Lachnospiraceae bacterium
ACAATACTACCAGAATAGGAGACTAATTAAAAGACGCCGATTATTTACCGCTTACTGCCAAGCTTGGAGGCGGGGGCCACCAACAAGCAAAAACAGCTTTCCAGCGGTCACGCCGGAAAGCTGTTTTGAGCATTTGTGGGAACAAATGCCCTGCTTGCAACTTTGGTAATAGTACGGTAACAGGAAGTTACATCCTCATTGCGAGACAACCAAACCAAATCTGCATAAATAGCATCCTGTTTTTAACCAACTTTTCACAGAATTAAAGTATCATTCTTGATTTGTCCAAGCTGCAGTACACCAGACATATATCCCAAGAAGGAATCGTATCCAAGTGTCCATTGATATACGTCCTTGGCAATCTCTTTTAAGCCCCATCGCTGTATGTTGTACCGACCAACCGAGACTGCTTTTCTTTGCAATGCCCGCCAATCCCCTTTTCCATATGTAATTGACCTTGCGAGGGCTTCATCAACAACGGCGCAAACCGTATCGGAATCAATGACATTGAACCGTGCTTCCACTTCCTTGAACTGCATTCCCGACTCTAATGCCATAAGCTGCTGAATTTTGCTAATACAACTGTCGTTTAGGATGATCTCATCATTCATGGATTGCGTACTGAGTTCCGGAGTAATATCAATACCTTTTTCCAAATACCCCCTCAGCACCTTACGGGAATCCTCCAGTATGGGATTTGACTTCAGCATGGAATTCTCTTGTAAGGAAAAACTCCACATTTCCGAATTTTGAATAGAGCCATGCCGATTTACTCTGCCCGCTGCCTGTAAGAGAGACAACAAAGAGGACAGTTCTCGAAATCCCGTTCGAAACGAAAAATCCACACCAGCTTCTACACAAGATGTAGCTACCAGTGTCCAGTTTGTATCGTCGGTATTGTTCAGTCTGGCTTTTATTCGCTGAATGACCCGCTCTCGGTCCTCCGGTGTGAAAGCGGTGGAGAGATGCTCCACGCATCCATGTCCATAAGCGGTGCATAAATCATTTGCAATCACCGCTGCGCTCTGCACAGTATTCAGAATCAACAACCGGGGACCCGGAGAACTCTGTACCCACTCCACCAATTCTCCGCGACTTACAGGAGTGCTTTTCCACTGAAACGATACCCTGTTATGTTCATAGCGCATCAGCCGCTCACGCAGGTCGCTCTCGACCAGTTCCGGAATGCGGGGTCGGTTCATCTTAATCGAACGCAGACTGTTCAGCTCCCAATACCGCACCAGTGACCCGGATGCAAGAACCCAATAACAGCTCCATTCTTCTGCCAGAACACTCATCCAACGCCACGCCAGCGGCAAGAGTTTGACGGGCAGGGCATTATGTGCCTCGTCCACAAAGAATACACTCCCCGGCAGTTCGTGGAAGCGTCGCAGGGCGGCGGGACGGTTGGATGCCAGCGTCTCAAAAAAAGCGACTGCCGTAGTCACAATAATTGGCGCACGCCACAGAGAGGTCAGATAGCGGGTATCTTGATCTTGAAAATCAGCCCGGCAGTGCAATTCCGCCACTACCTCCTCTGGATCTTCTCCCGGCAGAATCAGAGCCTTTCGATAGATATCTACCGACTGATGAATAATACTTGTGTACGGCAGGATTACAAAAATGCGCCTTGCCCTGCGATTGACGGCCTGCCACAGCAGATGTGCCATAACCGCAGTCGTCTTACCGGATCCGACCGGACTGTCACAGGTTGAAAAACCGCCGCAGATGCTTGCATCTCGGCAAGCCCGATACATCTCTCCGCGAAGCTGACTGCGTATATCACTCCCGCCAAGTCCAGTCACGTACCGATTCAGCGCATTAAGTCGTTCTTCCGCTCGAAGCGAAGGCAATGTTTCTTTTTCCGGTGTTTGCCCATAAGCGGCCGCCGTATCTGTGTGATCGGCATCTGCCAAGCAGGACAGCACCATACGGAGAAATACCGGCCAATCCCCCAAATAGCCGGATTCCGGTTCGCCAAACTCTTCCCCTAAAAGTTCCCAATGCCGACGAAGAAGTTCTGGAAGCTCTCGGTCAACATCCTTCCTTGTTCCAGAGTGTTCATCACGCAAAAATGCCTCTTCCGTTCTGGTGCCTTCTGCCGCCATATCAGGAAGTCCCCTGTGATGGGAATAGACGGCCAGCGCGGCGTATAAATTATCGTTTTTCTTTAGGGCGGCACTTCCCGCATCTACATGGTTGACCGGAAGATGCCGATGGGTTTCAGCTGGATCACGCAAGATGGCTTGGTTTTTGTCGGCAAGCTTTCCCAAATCATGGAATAGGGCGCTTCTCCTTACAATCGTCTCCAACTGTCCTACATCTTGGGAAGCGTACGTCTTCATCTCCCTGGCGTACTGAGTGGCTCGGCTGCAAACGCCCTTGATGTGTTCGATATAGGTCTGCGGCGGGTACTCTCCCTTCCCACTATGGGCCAGATATACTTCCACTACAAAGTTACCAGGTCCACGCAGCTGTCCACCCGTGCGCGGAGTTCATCGGGAAGCGCGGGTCGATCCTCATAATCACTCCATGACATGGATGGATCATCCTGACTGCCAATCTTTTTTGGTGTCAGCGCCTCAAAAAGCAGATACTCTGGACAACTTCCCAGCAGATGCTTGTGCTCTATATACCACGCGTGGCGCAGACGGACATCCGGGCGAATCGCGGATCGGTTCATATCGTAGGCATAGGGAATGAGCAGCTTTAAAAGCTCTATATCATCGGCTGTGCAGCCACTCTTATGAGCATAATTAGGATTGACAAAAAACGGCATACAGTACACCCCGTGTGTCACAACACGGTAAGCCAGGGGTGCCATTCCAGCGTTTTTGCCCTCCTGCACACCAGCCTTGTTGGTGTTTGTCTGGCGCAAAATATCGATTGGTGCGATAGAGACCCCCATGCCAAACTGTACAACACCAGTCTTGATGAATCCCTTGTCTCCGCCATCCTCTAGGAATGTGTTGCCAAAAACTCTGGCGTCCCAGTATTTCCTGACGAATGTGCTCTCCATAAAATGGGAAATTTCGCCCATTTCCTTCTTAATTTCTTTACGATCACGACCGCGATGTTCCAAGATGAAGTAGCGGCCCGCCTCCATACGGAATTTCTCGGGAAGCGCCTGAAAAAACGGCGCGTCATGGTCATCCAACAAATCTCGGAGTTTGCGTTTAAAAGAAACCGGGGAGATTTCCCCACAGCCATCCGGCCGCTGGCGAGGGTCACTTTCACGGTCGGGATCGCCATTGGGGTTAGAATTGACAACCTCAATCACCAAAAGCCCAGTCGCTCGTTTTATGGTATCACTCATGATCTCTGTACCTCCTCAATCGAATTTAGAACTTCTGCATTTTTATCGTTGATTTCTTCCCGTTTCGGAAGGGCGGCAAGGTAACCGATAAACAGCTGTGCCCGTTCCTCGTCGTTGAAACGCACGTTTGGCATCCATACCTCATAAAGCTTACCGGCAATTTCCTCATACATTCGAAGGAACCACTTTGCCAGACCAGCCCCTGTTCCCTCTGGGGAATCGGTATTGGTGCGGTACGTTTTTGCCCAGGCAATATAGGGATTCATCCGTTGTGCCAGTACATTCATGGTACGTAGCGGCGCTTCCGCTGCCGCTTGGTATAAGCTGCTTCCGGCCAACTGAGGTGGTAATTCGCCATTTCGCACAATCCTGCAATACATGGCGTGGAGTTCGTCCGACACCTTGAGAAGTTGTCCGTATTGGTAGGGGAAATCTTCCATATAGTCCTCCTTTCTGATACCTTTTCGATAGAGCATCAGCCCCATCAATGCCAGCATCTTTACAATTTGCTCCCATATAGAATGACGAAAATCTTTGTTTACAAGCAAGCTTCCAAGAAACGCTCCAACTGTCATTGCTTTCTCGGACAGCATATGAAGATCAGTGGTTACCGGAAGATTGAGGGCCATCAGTAATTCAAGGCCGTGATGTTGGGAAACAGGTCTACATTGATCTGTGGCTCGTTCGCCATTTTGCTTCCAAAACGCATTAAAGATGTCTGCTGCTTCAAGAGGAAAGGGGACTTTCGGTGTACCAAAGCGAAAAGCAGGTAAATTTGAGCAGCCTAACATCCATGCCTCGCTGCATTTCTCCAGTTCACACGCATCTGTCTGCCGGGTGTAAACCACTTTTACACGAGCTTTATCGATCTTTTTCAAGATAAATAGTTGAAGCCTGTCTGCTCTTGCATCAACATTGGCTTCCCGCCCATGCCGCAGCTCAGCAAGAAATTGCTTCGTCTGTTCCTCAAAAGTTACATCACTTTTCTTAGAACGCCCAAACATCCTTGTATAAGAAATGGCCTGTTCCGGTATCCGGGACGGATAGGCGAAAAGAATCTCACCCTTGTCAATGTTCATCCATGTGATGTTTTCACGTTCTTTACTGCCGCCCAACCAATCCAAGGAGGCGTGCAGTTTCCCGCGCATTTCCGGGGAGACGGGATAACTGGCATCCTCGATTCGCCTGTACCGCGTTTGACATGGCTGTCCACCGAACATAGTGCGAAGTGTTACGTCAAATCCACCGGCGAGCTTCACAGTTGGCATTGGTGTTGACTTCTCAGTCGGCGCAAACGGAACGCCAAAGGCATCAACTTCCTCCAATACGGTGTCCTCTTGCAAAGTCTTTTCTGCCTTCATTAAAGCATCGTTCAACTCCGAAACAAACCTTTCGCTGGCGGCGGGAACGCCCATAGCAATCAACCGAGGGGATTCAAGCGCAACAGAAAGCGAACCACAATCGTCCTCTGGCCTTTTCGCTGGATTGCCTTGATAAAAGAGAATCTGAAGCGCTAAATGGATATGTTCGTGCCTGCGCAACATTTTGAAAGCTGCGGTTTCTATCTCACGGTGCAGTTTAATCGGATCTCGGAAGTATTCACTCTCTTCCATCAACATTTGTACCGGAGTAAATTCGGGAACCAATTTGCACAATTCTGTTGACCTATCCATACAAACTTTGTACTTCTTCTGAAACTTTTCCCCCCAGTTATTGAAATTGTCTTGACACAAGCTCTCTATTTTCTCAATTTTTGCGGGATCAATATCCTCGGGCTTGAGTGCTTTTAGGGCCATTTTTATCGACTCATCTGTGATTCGGTAAAGCGGTGTGAGATTCATGCAGGGATACGATCCTTGATTATCTCCAAATTTACGCAATCCTTTTCCAAGTCCTTCTGGGACACCAGAAAGTTCTACAACCAGTCCTTCAAGCATAGAAATCCTAACACATGGCGCATTGGGTCTTATGTTGGGAATCGGTTTGTATTTGCTGTGCCACCTCTGCGCTTGTACACCCGCCTTGTCTATGGCCTCGGTTAATTGATACAGTTCGTTGATCATAGGTAATCCCTTCTTTCCGGATATTTGAGGACACCGTTATGAATACACAAATTTGTATCGTAAATTGCCTGATAGTCAGAGCAGTATCCGTTCTGAAAAACGCCCCGTAACATGGAGGGGATTTGGATATCCGGGAGATCCGTGCAAACCCGTGTCGTATTCCGGAACGGGCCGAAATAAGAGGGCGTAAACTCACTCCAGCCTAAAAACAGTGTTGCATGGGACTGTCCCCGCCGCAACCGACGGTTGAAAATGTCTTGATAAGCGTGCCCCGGTGAAGTAGTGCCGCGATCCCATGCTTTTGCGCTTTCCGGCAACTTATCTTTCTTTGGGTTCGGTATCACTTCCGCGTACATCCGGTAACAGACATCCACCAACACCGTGGCAAATAGTTGATACTGGGTACCTTTCTTTATAGACGTACTCGACCGCAGGGGGCCGCCATAATTTGTCACATAAGAGTGAAACTGAGGTTCAGTACAAAGTTCTACTTTTCTGGGAATTACAATAACCGCCGGTCCCCAAAGGATGCTCTCAAAAAGTCCCCGAACGGCCGAATAGGTCGGTACAGGATAACTTGCTGGGGAATCACCGCAGTCAGGCCGCGTCCAAAGAGCGGTATTCCCCGCTATTTCCATGGAAACCTGGTATATCTTATCAAGCAAAAATGATTCACTCCCTTTCCGTTAAGATCAGAATTGTCCCTGTTATTCTATCATTATAGCATACCCTTAGCAGAAAGAATAGAGGAAGTTTTCATTCCCGTTTGAATGTTCCTTTTTGGATGCATATCCCATAATGTTTCTAACAATAGACAGTTGCGACTCCCGACCTATTCGTCAGCCGATGCCAATTTTTTACGTAATCGTAGCTTGCCGATAGTTTCAGTAGCCGCTTCCGTTAATACGGTATTTAGCATGGAACAGCTTTGTCGGAGGTAACAGGGGTGCTATGTCCTGCGTGTAGTGTCATTCTTTATGAGAGGGTGTCATTAGAGAAGTTATATGATTTAGAATTGGCAATATTATGGTCATTAACCTCAAATGTTTCTGTCTGGAATTCATATGTACCCATACCAAATATGCTGCTACAAACTATACCAAAGATTCACTATCACTAGTTTATTTTGTATTATAGTTCTTCAGTCATCAGCTTTGAATAAATATTACTTTCTTCCGTGTTATTTAACTCTCGATAAATTTTTATCATTTCCTGATCATCTAAATACTCTCTCACATAGACGTTCAACAGTATATCCTTACCAAAATATTGCTCTTCCCTAAGTTTTTTCATACATTCCACGAAAATGTCTAATATTTGCTCCTTGAGTTCTTCTCTCTTCTTTTTCCCACGCGTTTTATTCATCAAATCCAGCAGAACTGCATTGACATTTCTTATATTTTTATTGTCAATTTCCCATATTTCCCAATTCTCCTCAAAATACTTTGACTCCAAATCGTCCTCCTGCAATTTCAGTTCCTCTAAAGTGTTTGCCACATAAAACAGGGAAGTAAAAGAAGATTCATTGGCCAGAGAAAAAGCATATATCTGCTCGGTACTATGTTTCAGACATATATCTTTATATACAGCTTTCGTGCATTGGCATACTATGTTCTCCAAATGCTCTGAATCGAAATCCTGAGGCTGTCTGGCTTCCTCCTCATCTCTATTATTAAAGCCCAATTCTTCTAACAGCTTCTCATTCGCCATGATTTTTAACTGCTCATAAACTTTATCACATAACCTTTTCTGTTCTTCTTCATTTAACCTGTTCTTTTCGTAATTAAACCAATATTTAATCATTGGTTTTGTTTTTTCCCCATTGCCAATACTGATTTTAAAAAACAGGGGATTTCTTTTATCCGCAATATCTAAAAAAGGTAACATGCCATGATTCATTAAGAACTCTGCCATTTCTGGAGTGCTCGCGCAAGTCAGGGCAGTACCACAAAACGAACTCTCTACTGTAATATCAATTCCCATATTTAATAAGAGTTCTGCCATTTGAAGGGTTCCATATGCTGACGCATCGTGTAATAAAGTTCCTCCAGATCTAGTTTTGCTGCGAATAAGTTCTGGTTCTCTTGTTAAGACATCTTTTACTTTATCAATTTCATTTGATTTTATTGCCTGTCTTAATAAATCCATGAATTCCATCTTCGTTTTTATATCCATATTATTGTTTACTGTATGCTGGTTACATACATTTTCCTTCCTATATTATTTTGCAATGGTATTTCCATGTTTGTGCAACACCAGAACCTGTACAAACACAATGGCCTGTGATCATAACTAAGCTGCCTCCCACTTTGTAGAAATTAATGATATCTTCTTCGTTTGTGGTGCCGTTCTGGGTGACCACGCTATAACAGGATTGTAGAATCCTGCTCAGTACTGAATGGAACAATTCAATACAGGCTATAACAGAGTTATATATGTATATGCAGAATAAAAATCTACATATATAGGAGCTTTTATACAGCATTCTGATTGTTCGGGACGCAAAGGTCGCAAGTTCGAATCTTGTCGCAACGACTGGTTGAAAGGCAAAAACACACTGAACTTTTGAAAAATTGTCCAGTGTGTTTTGCCTTGAAAATGGACCGGGTTCATACAGAAAGTTTTGGCATACAGCACTACTCTCCCGAATCCTGAACTGCCTGTGCAGATGCACCGCTGATGTCATTGAACACATACAGGGATTTCATCGCCTTTCCGGTGTTATCAAAAAGTGTCATGTTATCCCATGTGGAACCGCCGTCATAGTCGGAATAAAACTGCACTGAAGAAGTGTAAAGCCTCTCATAATTGCCGGACGACGAAGATGCCCATCCAGAGCCATATGTCCCCCATGTGGAAGAATCCACGGCAATCCACTCTGGCTCCCAGTAAAATGCGCCAATTCCATATCCCCATTTCGATTCATTTACTTTTGCCACTGCTGCAAATACATCGCGCAGCGCCTGTGCCTGTCCATCGACGCTCACACTGTAATCCGAACATACCATTCCCGATTCATCGCCGATATTATTTCCCTGTGAATCCGCGTTGTCATATGTAAACGGATACGCCGTCTCTGCAACCATAACCTTTTTGTCGTATTTCTGTGCAATATAGGTCAGTGTCGACGCCAGATCACTTGTGGAACCATGCCACATTGGATAAAAAGATGTAGCAAACACATCATAGTCCACCCCCTGTTTCGCCATGCACTCCGCATACCATTTGCCATTCTCCAGCAAATCCGTAAAATGCAGCACCTTCAGAATAGATCTTCCATATGTGCGGTTGATGTCGTCTACCGCATAGCATCCCTGCTGCATCAGTTCCGCAACACCGGAGCTGAAATCCCATACGCCATCGTAAATTCCACCGACGCCTGACATAGTGCTGTTTGTTTCATTTCCTATCTGAACCATACCGACATTCACGCCATAATCCATCAGCTCCTGCAGGCTCTGGTAGGTAAAGTTATACACTGCACCCTTTTTGTAGGCAAGATTGTAATCCGCCCAGTCCTTTGGCGCAAACTGCTTTTCAGGATCTGCCCAGAAGTCAGAGTAGTGAAAATCAATCAACACTTTCATGCCTGCATCGGTTGCCCGTTTCCCTAAAACTTTTGCATTGTATAAATCACAGTTTCCTGCGCCATATCCTTTGTAGGGGGGCTGAGAATCATATGGGTTATTCCAGATACGGATTCTCACATAATTAACGCCGGCTTCGGACAAAATGTCAAAGATATCACCCGTTGTCCCATCCAGACGGGAAAAAGAAGCACCGCTTTTTTCCAGTGCAATGACCGCCGAAATGTCCACTCCCTTTGCAAAATCATCCGGCATGTTGGAGACGGCAGCTACACCGGACACTGATGATGATGCCCGCACGACATCTGCCGTTGTAAAAGTCCCTCCTCCCAGGCATAGAACGGCTGCAGACGCCAATGCCAGTACATGTGCTGCCAGTTTTTGAATTTTTTTTCTTTTCATACGTTCCTCCAATCTTATTTAATTTTTACAAAAAAAATAATACGAAACCGATTGTTTTTGTAGTAAAAGTATAGCATCTGACTGAACCATTTGTCAATATGATATAACCCACAATAATCTGACGCCACTCAAGAATGGTTACTGTTCACTCCCAATGTCATTAAGTTAAGCTGATCGGGAATACTGCATCTTGATACAATAGTACAAAATACTGTCCCCTAAATGTCAGATGGAGTGTAAGCGGCAAATAATCGGCGTCTATAAAAGGAGCGCAGCCTATGATATCGTAC
>CAMWXE010000139.1 GCA_947178145.1 uncultured Lachnospiraceae bacterium
CGCATAGTTTTCCAGGGGAGTCCCTTCCACGCCTTTATGCCCTTTTTTCTCCCTTATATCAGAATGAATAACATAGCAGATGAAATTTTAAAAGCAATTAAATATGCAATTGACAGGCAGAAAATAAAATGTGACAGAACATATAAAACAATAATAAAAGAAGTCACTGATAAAGGTTATGTAGTTCTTGACAGAACAGGAAGTGAGAGAACAGTTAAGTGCTGTATACCGGGGATAGAATTAAAAGCCAGACAATTTGTATGGGTAAAAGAACCATTGGGCGAAATTCAAAATCTTCATATAGTAGGCGTGATTGAAAAATAGATATATAAATAGAATTTGTGTAACTGCTAACAGATGATTTAATGGATTTACTATTTGTGGACAGGGAGTGTGCCTGATGTCCCCCTGTCCCATTAGTTTTGGTTAAAATACAATAAGAAATAATAAAATATTTGGATTGATAACTTGACTCGATAATGGTATCATATATACTGTTATATGAGTCATTTTTCATTCCATTTGGAAAGGAATGGATAAATGGGAAAAGATTTAAAAGGAAAAGAATTAGGGACAGGATTAAGACAAAAGTCGAATGGTGTCTACTCTGCAAGGTATGTTGATAGATTTGGAAATCGAAAGGAAATTTACGATAGAAACCTTATTAATTTGAAAAGGAAGCTGAATACCGCATTATATGATGATGCCAATGGTAATAGTGTTGAGGACAATTCAATTACATTATCACAATGGTTCAAAAGTTGGATCGAAGTACATAAATATAAAGTTATACGCAATAATACTAAAATGTACTATACGCAACTATTTACTAAACATATAGAACCATCATTAGGTAGAAAGAAACTCAAAGACGTTACACAATTGAATATCAGAGCAAGTGTTCTAAGGGTACATTTTACGATAATTTGTTTGTAGTAGCTGTTTCAACGGGGCTTAGACATGGGGAAATATGCGCTTTGACATGGGATGACATTGATTTCGAAAGGAAAGAAATTAGTGTTACCAAAACGCTTCTATATCAAAAACTAGAGGGTGATACACAAAAAGAGTTCCATATTAATCCACCTAAAACAAGAACAAGCAAAAGAACAGTACCAATTAGCAGACAATGTGAAATAGCATTAAAAAAGCGATATATCCAACGAAACAATGTGATGTCAAGAAAATCGGCAAAACCATCGGAAGGATTTGAGAATCTTCTGTTCACTACAAAATATGGAACGCCCTATTTGTAATCAGATACTTCTTGATGCCATTAAGAGGATTATAGAGGAAATAAATCTCTGCCGGGATGAGCTGGAACAATTTGAAATGTTTTCACCGCATTGTTTTAGACATACTTTTGCTACCCGGTGTTTTGAAGCAGGAATACAGCCCAAGACTGTTCAGACATATTTAGGACATGCTACATTACAAATGACTATGGATTTGTACACTTCTGTATTAGAAAATCATAAACAGGAAGAGATGCAAAAATTAGAAAATGTGTTAAATGATGTTTTTGAGTGCGGGGATGATATTCTGGAAGAAAGATTCAGGCAGGAACAAGCAGCGAGAGAAAAGGTTATTCCAATAAAAAGATTGGGGTAAAAATGGGGTATGCTTAATCTGTTATGGGGTATGGCGGACTTTAAATGCTTATAAATAGTGGCTTTTTCAATAAGTTTGCAATAAATATGATATTCTTATTATGTGTACCAGGCGACGCCGTATGAGTGGTAGGAAAAGGCTTGGGAATGCTGTATTTATTAGGGTTTGCTGTATATTTGTTATTTGGTAAAACTATCGTAAATTATCGCTAATTCATCAGAGATAAAAGCGATTTGTCAAGGTACTAAAAAAGGTGTAAAGTCTTTGAATTAAATAGACTTTACACCTTTATCGTGATATATTTCGGTATGTAATTGCTGCACAGATAGAACATTATAATTTATTACGGCATTTCGACTTTTTTCTCCAGCCAGTATCTATTCTCTGTACTCTGTCCCCATGCATCAAGAGCTAAATCGTAGGTGTCATTTACTTTATCTTTTAATTCTCTGACCTCTTTCTTTAGTTCTCTTTGTCCTGCTTTTAAAGCGGATACTTCAGATTCTATCTTGTCAAGCCTGTTATCCATGTTGTCAAGCCTGTTATCCATGCTGTCAAGCCTGTTATTGATAGGTTGTAACTTGCTATCCATTAATGATGCAATCGCTTGTAAGTCTTCATTCGTCAATGTCATTTTATACCACTCCTTTGTTGTGATTGCTAATTGTGTTGTCACTGTATGTTTGATATAAATATATCACAACTCAGATATAAAGTCTATTTAATTGTCAAGATACTTTGTTGATGTAAGTATTACTGGTTACTGTTCACTCTGTTCCAGTAACGGGCAAAAATTGCAATACGAACAAGGTTCGTTATGCAAATGGATTTTTGCTTTCAAAGGATATGTTTTCTCACGGAATGCGCAGTATATGCGCATTCCTGACCTGTGAGCAGTAACAAAGCGATGACTGATTCCAATATATAATCTGTAAATTTCTTGAACTTTACTTAGCGGTATTGTATAATGGAAGCATCATGAAAATACGGAGGTAATGTACAAATGGACATCAAAGAACAGATTAATAAGGTTATAGAGGAACTTTCCAAGAACCCTAATATCAAAGAACAGTTTGAAAAGGAACCTGTAAAGGTAATAGAACAGTTGATTGGTATTGATCTGCCGGATGACATTGTTATGAAGATCATTGACGGTGTGAAGGCAAAATTGACAATAGACAGTGTGTCTAAAGTTGCTGATACTTTGAAAGGAGTATTTAAGTAAAACTAAAACTACCAATGTGCAGTAATGCACTATAGATGTTGACAACGTTGGTCTAATGTGTTAAACTAGCAATGAGTTTAATGCATTAGACCATTTTGTGTATATGCAAACAAAAGAAAGGCGGAGATAACAATGAAAACACCAAAAATATTTGAGAGCGAATATCGCTTCTGTGAGATTTTATGGGAAAATGAGCCCGTTACAAGCAGCGAGTTAGTGCATCTGTGCAACGAGAAACTGGAGTGGAAAAAGTCGACCACCTACACAGTGATACGGCGGCTGTCTGAGCGCGGTGTGTTAAAATCCGAGGGGACAGTCGTGACATCGCTTGTCTCCAGGGAAGAAGTACAGTCGGCGGAGAGCGCGGAGGTGGTCGAGCGAACCTTTTCCGGTTCCCTGCCAAGCTTCATCGCAGCGTTTGCGCGGAAAAAGAATCTCTCAAAGCAGGAAGTTGATGAAATCCAGAAGATCATTGATGCTTATAGAGAGTAAACAGTTACCAGAAGAAGAGCGTCTGTAAATATATGCGTGTAGAAAATTTTACACGACATATTTGAGCCGGCTTTCCCAATATTATGGGTGTCGGCAGTATGGAGGATTAACATGGAAAATTTATTTATCAATATTTTTCAGATGAGCTTCTCAGCAAGTTATCTGATTCTGGCAGTCCTTATAGTCCGTTTTCTGCTGCGGAAAGCGCCGAAAAGCATGCGAAGCTTTCTGTGGCTGCTGGTCGGAATCCGTCTGGTGTTTCCATTTTCAGTAGAGTCTGTGTTCAGCCTGATTCCAGACACGCAGGTGGCAGATGAATATATCTATGATTTCACACAGCCGGAGAGCAATACGATATTAAACACTGCCAACATAGATACAATAGTCAGCCAGCCGGTTTCAAGTACTCTCATGCCGTCTGACGAAAAATATGTGAACAAAACACAGACAGCAGTACTGATTTGCGCAAAGATCTGGCTGGCCGGAATGGCGCTGATGCTTGGCTATATGCTCACAAGCTGGCTTCGGCTCAAACACCGCGTCAAAATATCTGTGCCAGTGGATGTTTCGCTGGAATGCGGTCTCACTGACAAAAAGCAGAAAATTTATCGGAATAACGAGATTGATAGCCCGTTTTTATTCGGAATCATCAGGCCGCGCATCTATATTCCGGACAGTATCGCCAAGGAAGAGCTGCCCTATGTGGTGCAGCATGAGCTGACACATTTGAAACGAAAAGATTACCTGATCAAACCAGCAGGATTCTTTCTTCTGTCGGTATATTGGTTCAATCCCTGCGTATGGATTGCCTATATCATGCTGTGCAGGGACATCGAACTGATCTGCGACGAAAAGGTCATCAGACAGCTTGGCGCGTCGTGCAAAAAGGCGTACTCGCAGGCGCTTCTAAACTGTGCCGCAAACCGCCGTATGATTGCAGCATGTCCGGTTGCCTTTGGCGAGGTCAGCGTGAAAGAGCGCGTGAAAAATGTCCTGAATTACAAAAAACCGGCTTTATGGGCGCTTGCGGCAGCAGTGCTGGCATGCATTATCGTGCCGGTCTGTTTTATGACGCAGAAGAAAACAGATGCTGCCGAAAACACTGACCATCCAGAAAATACAGCAGGCCAAAGCAGCAATCTTTCTGAAACGATTTCTTCAGAAGATATCAATATCGAGAATCTTCTTTCAGGTTCCTATGAGATGCTCAATCCAGATCAGGATAAATATGCAATGGTTCCCAGTCTGACGCTGGAAGAAGACGGTCAATTTTCTTTTGGCTATGATCCGCTCAGTTCCTACTTATGTGTCGGGGAATATTATTGGACAGAGGATATTCTGCATATCGTCTCAGATGATGGAAAATATCATTATCAATTTATGTACGCCGACAGCGGTCTGTTGCTGTTTGACGCAGAGAACTCCTCCGATGTAACCAGAATCGACGAGAATAAGAGCATGATTGCTCCGGTTGAAAATGGCTCCCTGTTTGTCAAAAACAGTATCGCTGCCGCACTCGCCCTGGCGCATCGGGAGCTGGACGGGGGTACAGAAAGCACCAACGAGGAACGCCGCGCGAAGCAGGAGTCGATGTGGGAAATCCAAAATCAGCTGACAAAGGGCAAGATGCAATTACAATGGCAGCTGGACAAAGTGAAAGAGCTGCAGCTGACGCAGGAAGAATCAGCCGCGTTGGAAGCAAGGCTGCAGCAACTGATACGGCAGGCAGAAGATGTCCTGCAGCAGCTTGAGCATGCGCAGGCAGTCTGTCAGTCCCTGATTGAGGCGGAAGAAAGAAATCAGTCTGCATATGAGGCAATTGAGCAGTGGGCGCAGGCGTTCTGTGACCGCGATGCCAGGACAATCTTAAGACTTGCAGACGAAGATGTTGCAAATGAACTTGAGAGCAGGGAACTATTGCTTTATGGTTTTAATGGCGAAGAAAATTACGCATCCTTTGGCTGGTCAAGTCCGTGGCCGTGGAGTGACAGTTCTGATGAGACTGTGACCACGCGCAATTACAGTATTATCAGTGTGACAGACCGCTCCGCAGAGATTTTGTATTATGCATGGACGTCTGATCCGCATGTCACAGTCTGGCAGGAAATACTCACTTACAGGATGGAGGATGACAAGTGTGTCATAACGTCGGAAATGCTTGACACGATGGATTACATCTGTATCGCTGAGGAATTTCAGCAGGCATATCCTGGCGGCATTACCGGAACCATGATGGACTACGCATCTTTTAACGGAGCCGGTGAAGCATTGAATAACAATGCGAAGGCAAATAAGACTTTCAAATCGTATGCAGAATTATTTGAGCCTGATACAGCAGCCATCAATCTGCTTAATATCTTAAAAAATGCCAACAAAGTCGGAGTCCGCGTGACGAAATCTGACACAGATACTGATACTTGTACAGTGACATTGGAATTTTATGAGGATGGAAGCTTTGCGGATGTGCAGATGATACAGCCGTATGGTTCAGATGGCATCTGGATTCCGCAAACTGTCGGAGATGATCATTCCGAATCGGATATCACTGATTCCGTTGGCTCGATAGCGCCTTATATTGTCACAGGATTAAACATCGATGAGATGATTGAAGAGAATGCCAAACAGCTTGAGACATTGTTTCCAAATCACCATGAAATTACATCCAATACTTCCTTTCCTCAGAATGTGGACCTGAATGGAGATGGTATTGAGGAGAAAGTTGAGTTTGTGAATTTAGGCTATAATGGCGGCGACGGAGGATATGCACTGACGGTTACGGACACAAGGACCGGAAAAAAGATTCCCCTGCCTGACGGGTACGAAGAGGAGAGCGGTTTTCCTGTCTTCTCTGCTTATATCCAGCCGGACGGAGAGGAAGCCCGGCTTTTGATTCAGCTCGGAGAAGAAGAAAACAGTCAAACTGTGGCGACGATTATGCAGGAACCGCTTTACGATATCTATGACCGGAAGAATCTGTATAGTGAATTTAAAAAAGCGATTTCAAACGATTCGGATGATATGGTTACTGCAGATGCTTTGAGCGGATGTAACATTGTTACCTATATTGGCGAAGAAAGCCCGGTTATTATATTAAAAACCTATGTTTCGGGATTTTTAGGGCATGCTGATACGCTGGGATATGTCATCACGGAATTAAGACTACAGAAAGATAATACATGGGCTTCCAGGCATTATTTTCTACTGGACAGTACGGCCATAATGCAGCAGATGGGGGAGCGATCGGCAAATGGCGGATCTTTATTCCTTCCATATAACAATCGAATGGATGTGAACGTTATACAATTGACACCAGATGAAGAAACAGTTGACACAAGAACCATTTCGTGATAGACTATCAAATCATTGAGATATCGAAAATAAAAGTAGTGAGAAGAGAAATTGTAATGAAACTGAAAAATGTTAATGTATTGTTACCTGCTGCCGTGATAATGGCTACAATGACCGCCTGTGGTTCAAAGAATCATGAAGCGATCCAGGCGGAACAGCCAATGACAATTCAAACAGTTACAAATGAGGAACTTTCCAGTGAAATGGTTTCTGATGATAGTGCTGACAACATATCTGTTGATGAGTGGGTGGCCTCAGATGCGGCTGCCACATACATACAGGCGCTTAATACGTCGCTTGTCAGTACTGGTGCTGTCATTCATTTTGAAGTGGATGGTGACGCATTATGCATGGTATTTTCCTATTCTGAGGAAGTGCTTGGTACAGATGGTTCTGATCTGACAGAGGAACAGATGGAGGAGGAACAGGCACGCTTGCAAGAGAAGTATGATAACATAAAGGAACAGTTAGAACCAATGTGTGATGTATTTCGGGAGGAAGTTGGCAATGCAGAGCTTGTAGTGCGCATTGTTTACAAGACAAGCAACGGTACAGAATTATTCCGGCAGGATTTATAATCAAATTTTCTCATCAGGCGAACAAAGGGCGGCAGGATAAACTGTCGCCTTTTAGACAATGATTTTTAAAGGATTACAATAGACAAAAAGAGGGTGTGGGATTGAAAGTATTGAATACCATGGTGAGATTTCTATTATTTTTGTTTGGATTGGCTGGCTTTAGCGGTTTTATTGTTCCGATTCTAAGGAGAAGGATTTTCAATGTCGGAAATGCGGCGGGCTTCATAATCTGTATTGCCATCATGGCATATGCAATCTTTATGCCAACTATCCACGAAGCAATACGTACATTCTGGCAAAAAACGGCTGGAAAGATTATTTTGAGTGCATTGGCTGCAGGTTTGGTTTGTGCAGTAGTTCTCGTTGTTGTAATGACTGCTCTTATGATCAAGGCAGCAACTGTCCAGGCGGCGCCCAATGCCACAGTGATTGTGCTAGGATGCAAGGTTTATGGAGAACGACCAAGCATCATGCTTGAGGAACGTCTCAAAGCGGCCCTGAAGTATTTAAATGAGAATCCAGAGGCGGCATGTATCGTGTCAGGAGGGCAGGGCGCAGATGAAACAATGTCTGAGGCACAGTGTATGTATCTCTATCTGACCAACAATGGTATCGCTTCGGATCGGATTTACATGGAGGATCAGTCTACCACAACACGTGAAAATCTTGCTTTTTCTCATGAAATTATAAAGCAAGAGGGATTGAATGAGCAAATTGCGATCGCTACCAACAATTTTCATGAATATAGGGCTGGCAGAATTGCGGATGGTATTGGATTAGAGCATGGAGCCGTCCCAGGAAAGACCGCTTTATGGCTTTTGCCGACATACTATGCAAGAGAATTGCTCGCAATATTATATGAATGGGTGTTTTAATTCCATAAAAATATGTTAAAATAGTATTATATTTAGAACATCAGGAGGTATTGTAATGAAATCAATTATACAGGATATGAAGCAAAATTACTTTGTCAATGCGATTATTATGGTGGTTCTAGGACTTGTTCTTGTGATATGGCCACATATTCTTGGCGTCATGTTATGCTATCTGCTTGGTGGCGCATTGATTTTGATGGGAGTGATACAGTTGGTCAGTTTTTTGCGCGGTGAGCGGATTGGCTTTTACAGCAAATTTAACATGATTATGGGAATTGTGCTGATACTTCTTGGTATATGGATCTGTACGCAGCCTCGCATAGTTCTGTCAATTATTCCGGTTGTAGTAGGCATCATTGTGCTGCTCCATGGTCTGATGGATATCCAATATACACTTGACATCAAGAGAACTGGAAATACAAAGTGGTGGATAGCATTGATCGCTGCAATAATCACCTTTGTGGTTGGATTGCTGTTGATACTCAATCCATTTACAGCCTATGAGATTACGATGGTATTGTTGGGCATTGCCATGCTTTATGACGGCGGTTCCGATCTGGTGCTCTTGCTCTTTTCCAATCTGGCACAGAGAGATACGGACAGGAGAGTCCGCGAATTTAAGGGAAATGAATAATATCATCTGAAATTCATTGACGGCTTCCGATGGCTGTTCGGAAGTCGTTTCGCTCGTAATCAATCCGTATCTGCTTCGTCTTCCTTGTCGCCAGACAGCCATTTATCAATAATGCGTTCATCGTTTGTTATTTCATATACAGTAACATTTTCGTCTTCCGGGATATCTTCCCCCATCAGAAGATATCCAATATACTTGACTGCTTTCATGGAGTTTGCGTAACATTGATACGCTGCATCCGCATAATCTTTATCAAATTCTTCCGATTCGTATGCCGTATGATAGTAGGATACCGCAAGGGACATATCCTCGCTTGCCCGCTTAGCCAATCCCGGGACACTTTCATATTGATCGGGTACCTGAATTTGGGAAAATTCAGCAAATTCAGCATTCATATCATCCAGTATTTCCAAAAGCTCACTGGCAGACTCTTTTTTGTTGACATCGAGACTGTTTATTTTTGCATCCGTTTCCTGTATGTAATCCGTAAAATCGGCAATGGAGGCAGAAAAGCCTGCAAGCTCTTTTTCCTCCTCACTTGTGTTTCCGCAGCCAGACATACTGAACGCTCCAAGCAGAGCGGCAGTGCATAATATGACTCTTTTATTCACAAAACTTTTGTTCATTTTTTGTATATTCCTTTGCACAGTTTCATCCTATTCGTTTTTATAATTTATTATACTTTAACATAATATGTGTGCAAAATCAACGTTTTCGGAAGAAACAATTCCTGGATATTTGCTCATGTGAGATAAAGAAGTAAAAGAAGTGTGAAAAAATTTGCCGTTCCCTGTCCGGCTGACTGCCGGACGGGTCGGGCTTTAGTCGGGCAAC
>CAMWXE010000140.1 GCA_947178145.1 uncultured Lachnospiraceae bacterium
GCGGTTGCAGATTAAAAATAAGTTTATCAAATAATTTATTTACAATTCCTTAGTAAGTCCTGTTTTCCAAGAATGATCTGTATTTTCTTTTTTGGTAGACCATTCCAGATTATCTACCGCATTATTCGATTTGTTTCCATCAAGATGATTTACTTCTGGCTTGTTGCATGGATTTGGGATAAATGCTTCAGCAACAAGTCTATGCCTTCTTACAGTTTTCCTTTTCCCTTCCTTGCAGAGAATATCAATCACATACTGACCATTTCCATTACCAGATAAAATTTTGCCAGAATATTTTTTCCCATAAGATATCCTATCGAGACTTCTTAATCTGCCCAAACTGCTTACCTGATAAACTCTTTCATAACCATAAACATCTCTCCATTCTTCCATATCATCTCCTTTTATTTTAGTATCTATTGGCTACTAAACAGATATTACACCACTTTTATACATATGTCAATAGCTATTAGATACTAAATAACACCTTTACCAATTTTCTATTTAGTGGTAAAATGCTACTAAACAAAAGGAGGTACTATTATGCCAGCTGCTATTCCAAACCGAATTGCCACTCAAATCAGAATTGACAAGGATGTATATAGCAAAACTAAGGAAATTGCAAAATCTGAAAACCGTAATACTAATAGCCAAATAGAATATTTTGTTCGCAAAGGTGTTGAATCCTATGAAAAGGAGCATGGCTCTATCTCGCTTCCATCTGATGAATAGCATCCGCTTCCCACAGTTTTTTCCCTTGATACAGCAAGGTAATTAGAAATGCATTCTGTGCTATACCCATTCGATCTGCTTCCTGCTTGATATACTCATGTATGTCCGCAGGAAGCCTCATTTGTGTTGAAACCATTTCTCTGTTTCTATTTATTGCCATAATCTACTTCCCCGCTCCTTTCTGGCACTTCATACAAAGCGGCCTCCCAAATTTATTAAGGGAATACCCATACACCCTTTCGTTGATCTCCAATCCGCATTCATCACAGAAATATCCGCTGGATCCTTCGCGTGGCGGATCTGTCTGCTGGGCCGGCGGCTCCCGGCGCTCCAATGTATCCTGCGGCGCTGCCTGCCGGTATTCCTCCGGAATATCATCATCTTCTGTACTCCGCTCAGATGTAAAAGCAGGATTGTTCAGATTTTCCTCCGGATCAAAAGCTTCATGGACAGCGTCCTCGAAAATCCCCATAGAGTTGATCGCCGGCGGCTCCGATGCTGCACCGAACATATTCCCCATAGAATTCATTCCCTGCTGCAACATTGCCTGCCGCACAGTGGCATCCGAATAATCCGGGAAGAATGTGACGGTAGGAACCGCAAACGGCTTTTTCAACTCCTGCAGTTGATATGTTCCTTTTATTCCCAAAAGTGCTCTGATAACTCGGAGGATTGCTCCCGTCTGAGCTTTCTCGGATGCTGTCTTCCGGAGAAGCGTCATATTCACCAGCATGGAGCGCTCAATGTATTTCTCCCTGTCGCAATCAGCAATCACATAATATTTGTCTGGCTTATTCCACTGATTCAGTTTTTCGGGATCCTCCTTCCATTCTCCCTTGAACATTTCCGCTGCAGCTTTGGCAGCTCTCCAATCGTGAATTCCCATAATGGATTTATCCATAAACTCCAGGCGGTATTTCGCCTCTTCATCATCCAGACAAATGCGCTTTGTTTCCATGTGTGTCTTAAATGTGCCATCAGGAAGTCTTACTGCTCCATAGGCTTTGCCGACATAGGTATTCTGATTTTCTCTCACAACCGTGGTATATTCTGGATGGAACTGGATACCAGCTGCGGTTGCCAATTTCATGAGAAGTGGTTTTGCGGGAGAGAAGACATCTGCGTAAATCGCCTTGCCGTTCGGATCCTCTCCGACTTTGGTATTGCCTACTTTGAAAATGTCTCCGGATCCTTCCGAAGTATCCGCCACCACTTCCATGACCGTACACTTATAAAAGGGGTTGATCTGCACCGATGTAGCTGATGGAATCAGCAGGTTGCAATTTTGATACTTTGACTGAATTCCAGCCAGTGCGTTAGAATTGTTCATAAAAATACCTCCATATTGCATTTTTTTCTTGATTTATAAGTCAGGATCTGCTACAATATGGTTATCCAAATGGGCGCTCTGACTTTTAGTCGGGTGCTCTTTTTCCATATTGCGCATCTTGCATATATCTTCTGTCAAATCCGCGAAAGCAAGAATCCTGACATATTCCTCTGTAAGCTTTACAAGATACCAGTGTTGCAAAACCACTGCCCTGTGCTCCACGAAATAGATATATTTCTGCTTTTGCCTCGCCTCCTTCAATGCCTTTTCAAACAACTCATTGGAAATCTTGCAACAGAGAATCTCTTCCACTTCCGACCTCGTAACCCTCATACCTGCCCCCTGTAACTTTTTAGCAGCTTCCACATTATCCAAAAAATTCCAATAAATATTATGCTAATCAGAATGTATTCCCCTCCTACAGCATCATACCCCCGCCATTCAGCAACCGATTTAATGATCCATTGCCCTGCAACATATGTAATGAATATGCTATATACCAGTGCCAGAGAAACTCCAACTATTTTTTCCAAGACTGTTTCTTTTCGCCTTTGAGACTTCTCATATCGCACCAAGGACAAATATAGCCGGACCTTGGAATCTTCTGTAATACACTGATCTTCCATGTCTTCTGACATGCGATACACCTTGCTGTCATTCACTTCCTCTCCCCCCTGCCTGTCATACTTTTTTCCATCATTTCAGTGTCAAATACAAATGCAAGCTGCCCTGCCTTTGTTATTCTCAGATGCCTGTCAAAAAAATCCTGCTGTTTTTTCTTTTCTTCTAAACATATGCATTTTTCCCCTGGATCCAGATTGCAACCACAATTCGGGCAAGTGTTGTAGTATGCCATGTCATTCCTCCCGTTTCTCGTTGATCACCCTGTCCACATCTTCAAGGGGAATACCAAAAATATCCGCAAACAGATATTTGTTTGCCCTTCCTGCGATAAAAGGATGTTTTCCCATTTTTATTGCTGCTTTATTTACATCCCGAACAATATCATATGCCTTGCTTTTTCCACATCCTAGGAGCACTGCCACATCTTCCTGAGTGACAAATATTCGCGTGCTTTTTCGTACAACTCCTGGAGCCTCTGATAATGTCTGCATTTCATGTACCTCCTCTCAAAGCTCTAAGTCCTTTATTTTTATTGAGTATGTTTTATCTCCTGTCCCATAATCGACATATCCACCCGGAAATAAATTATAGGAAAAGATATATTTTACTTCATGTCCTGTCGCTTTTTTGATAATCGCCTTTAATATATCCAAAGCATCACCTCCTACAAATTTTTCTTCACCCATATTCTTAGATTCTGTGCAACGGCTTCCAGCTCTTCCAAATCATCAAGTACCTTCTGCATGTCCGGCTTTTCATCTTCTGTGATGATGCCATCTTCTGTAATATCAAGCAAAATCTCTTTTGTTTTATTTAAACGTCTAAACGAAGACAATGCCTGAATCGTGATGCGGTCCAGATCTACCACATCAGCCTTTGGTATTTCGCACCCCAGTGGGCACATTTCAGTGCAGTAATAATTTCTAAGCTCTGGCGCATTATACAAGTCAGCCATCAGATGTACTTCTTCTGGATATGGACTTATTAGTCCTTTCTCTATCCTGTAAAGCCGTCCCCGATCTATGGACATTATGTCTGCTGCTCCCTCCCTGCTTTTCAACTGCTCATTGTGCGCCGAAGCCGCGCAACGTGCCTGATAAAATGCGTTTGAGCTGGTTTCTGCGGTTATATTTGACATTTTAGTTTTCACCTCCCTGATATATAATTAACTTATATTTCATTTTGAAATGTCGAAAGGCAAGCAAAATCATCCAGAGATATCTCCAAAGCGTCTGCCAACTTTTTTGCCATAGACAAATTCGGTCTTCTGGAACCTTTTTCATATTGTGAAATCGTTGATTGCTTTAATCCGACACGATTACCGAGTTCTGTTTGAGATAGACCCTTTTCTTCTCTGAATTCTTTAAGCGTCATGTTCTCACCCCTTTCATATTTCGTTTTGAAATATAGATTATAGCGTTTTGAAATAAATGTCAAGCATTTTTCAAAAAATATTTCAAATCGAAATTAAAAAAAACATTTCAATTTGTGATATAATGTTGTGTAGGAGGTTTTGTGATGTTAGGAAAACAATTGAAATTATTGAGAGAAACAATGCAAAAAAGCCAGCAAGAAGTCTGCTCCGCTCTAAACATTGAGCAGAGCACACTTGCCAATTATGAGAACGGAAAACGGATACCCAAAATAGAAATCCTCATAAAAATTGCAGAATATTACCAATGCTCAGTAGATTTTTTACTTGGAATAGAAAAAACTGGTGGAACTGATTTGTCCAATTTTCAATTAGATAATTCTGAATTTGCCCTAGATTTCAAAATGCGAATACATGATATAATGGCAGAGCAAAAGATGTCTGAGGATGAATTTTCAAAAAAAACTGGATTTCATTCCGAGGAAAAAGATGCTTACCTATATGGTAATAAGATGCCATCAATCGAAGATCTAATAAAGATTGCTGGGGCATTAAATGTATCAGCAGACTATCTCTTGGACATTTCTAAGAGAAAACGAATCACAGCAGAGGAAGAAATGCTCCTTCAAACATTTAACCGTTGTGATGATGAATGCAAAAAATATCTTTTGGCAAAGGCAGGTGTTTTGTGCGTAGAGGGTATCTCGGCAGTTGCAGCTGGCGAATACGGGAAATACGTTGATGAAGAAAAAAAATCGTTTCCTTCGAGTGGTACCGAAGGAAAAATGGCTTAAAAAAAAGAAAGACTGCCTAGCAAGAAAGAAAGTGATAATTCTATGAAAATAACAAATATATTTAACAGAAAAAAGAAGGACAACCCAATACATAGCCTTCCTTTTCTACAAGAGCTGGTAACCATCACAAAGAACGGTTATACTGATAAGGCTGTCATGCTATTGGAAACAAAAGGAAAATCAAATAATCCAGTTTCCATACCCTACACGTCAGACGCTATCAAAACAGATTTTGAAGCTGTTCGTCAATGTATGGTTTCCGAAAACCTTGATGACAATGAACTGGCTGCTCTCCTTGCTATAGCTATGATGAAAAAGCACCCAAAAAGCATTTCACAACTGCTATTGGATAATGGCTATTCATCGCCATCACTGGAACGAATAATGTATCTCGGCACCTATACTTCAACATTAAGGTCATTGGCAGAATTTGCCTCTATTGGAGTAAAAAAATACAAAATCAGCTCCTGTGGAGATTCCAAAGTATGTGCGAAATGTGCAAAACATACTGGCAAAAAACACTTTGTTGATAAAGCTGTAATAGGAAAGACAGCTCCTCCATTTTGCGAAAAATGTAGATGTATAATAATTGCCGATTTTTAAGGAGGTGTTTATTATTCCTGCGTACAAGTACACCCTTAAAAATGGTAAAACCATGTGGTACGCTGCCTTTAATTATACAGACTGGACTGGGCAGAATAAACATACCTGTAAAAGAGGATTCAAAACACAGCGAGAGGCAAAAGAATATGAACGGTCATTTTTAGATCAGGAAAAAAATACCAGCGACATACTCTTTTCTTCCCTTGTAGAAAATTACATGGAAGATATGGAGCACCGTCTGAAGCCTACCACTATGGAAAATAAGCGCTTTATCATTGAAGGCAAGCTGCTCCCATACTTCGGCAAGCTGAAAGTATGCGATATTGACACCATAAAAATCCGAAAATGGCAGAATGAATTGATTTCATATCGTGATGACGACGGAAAACCATTCTCCCAAACCTACTTAAAAACAGTCAACAATCAGCTGTCTGCGCTAATGAATTATGCCGTGGCTCATTACCGCCTTTCGTTCAATCCATGTAAGGCCGCCGGCAGCATGGGTAAAAGCAAAGCAGAGGAAATGAATATCTGGACACAGAAGCAGTATGAGCAATTTTCCAGAGCCATTCTAAAATCATCTGTAAAGCTGGCTTTTGATATGCTGTTTTATACTGGAATGCGGTCCGGGGAACTACTGGCACTCACTCCTGCAGACATTCTTCCTACAAAGCGGGTAGATATCAATAAGAATTATGCCAAAGTAAAGGGAGAGGAATTGTTTCTGGAACCAAAGACACCTAAAGCAAAACGGTGTATCTCCATTCCTGACTTTTTATATGATGATATCCATGAGTATATAGCAAAGCTCTATGGGATTGGAAAGGGAGACCGGATTTTCTATTTCACAAAATCCGCTCTGGAAAAGGAAATAAAACGGGCATCCGAAAAGGCCGGACTGCAGCCGATCCGAGTACACGATCTGCGGCACAGCCACGCAAGTATGCTTATTGAACTCGGATTTACCCCGCTGGAGATAGCTGACCGCCTGGGGCATGAATCAGTGAAAACAACCCTTGACACTTATTCCCACCTGTACCCAGACAAGGACCAGAAGCTGGCCGACAGGCTGAACCAGTTCCGCCGGATGCCGCCGGCAGAAGAAAGCACTTGAAACTCTGTATAGATTATGGTATATTGAACATAAAGAAGGACACCTGCTGGTAACAGGTGCCCCATAGGAGCCCCACTCCAAAGGTGGAGTTTCCCAAGCGAGGCTATTACCTCTCAGTGAGAGGCGCCCATCCTGGTTGCAACAGGGTGGGCATTATTTTTTTCGCTTGTGATCCTTGTCTCTGTCGAGAAAGGCAAGCAACGCTATAACAAAGCTACCAAAGGCAATCAGCAAACCGATTATCCCTATAAATATCAAAATGATATCCGCAGCAGTCATTGGCGCCACCTCCCTTCCTATGTATTCCGGCAAGCCGGTCATTGGCTTGGGAGGCTACCACCCCTGTCATGGGTTCCATATGGGAATACTACCACAGTTCGACAGGAATTTCAATCAGATTCTCTTTTCATGGAATATGTGGAAAGTATTTCAAAATCAATCTCAAAACAATCTCACGGAGCAAAAAGAAGGACTGAAAAACCCTTATTTTACAGGCTTTCCAGTCCAAATGTCCGTTATTCGAACTCCAGACCGACAGTACAGCTTATAAGCAAAAATCGTTGATTTTAAGGCATTTTCAAAAAAGATTAGAACCTATAAACCACTATAAAAAAGAAAAATAATGCAATAAAAATGCAATGGAGTACATTCAGATTTGTTCAAATAACAACCCCAAATACCTAAGACCTCAATATCATTTTTAGATAGACGTTCAAACATGAGCGTCTATTTTTTTACCTTAAATTCAGACGAAAGGGGCTGATAACGTGGCAGTATTCCGGGTAGAAAAAAACCAGAATTACACGGTTATGTCAAACCACCACCTACGCAATGCTGACCTGTCCCTAAAATCAAAGGGGCTTCTTTCACAAATGCTATCCCTGCCCGAAGAATGGGACTACACCCTAAAAGGGCTTTCACAAATCAACCGTGAGGGAATAGACGCTATCCGGGAAGCCGTGCGGGAACTGGAACGGGCGGGCTATGTGACCCGTACCAGAGTGCGGAACGAAAAAGGGCAGCTAGGGGCGGCTGATTATGTGATACATGAATTTCCAGTGCCGCCTAAACCTATATTGGAAAATCCAACACTGGATAAGCCTGTATCGGAAAATCCAACATTGGAAAACCCTATGCAGGAAAATCCAACGCAATTAAATAAAGAACTATCAAGTAAAGAATTATCAAATACGGATTTATTAAATACCCATTCCATTCCTATCCTTTCCACTCCCTTACCAGAGGGGACGGCTACGCCGGAACGGAAAGGAAACGGCTGCACAAACATGGACGCAGTACGGGCTTATGAGGAAGTCATAAAGGACAATATCGAGTACGCCTATCTGATACAGGACAAAAACATTGACAGGGGTATGCTTGATGAAATCGTGGCACTCATGCTTGAAACCGTCTGCACCCGCCGCAAAGTGGTACGGATTGCCGGGGACGACTACCCGGCAGAGCTTGTGAAGTCTAAGTTTATGAAACTGAACAGCAGCCATATCCAGTTTGTGATTGACTGTATGCACCAGAACACCACCAAAATACGCAACATCAAGAAATACCTGCTTGCGGTTCTTTTCAACGCACCAAACACCATTGACAGCTATTACACCGCCCTTGTCGCCCACGATATGGCAGGCGGCGTATTTTTATCACAGGACAAGGAGGACGACACATTATGAGCATGAAACAGGGCGCACTTGTTTACGACAAGGCAAGCGGACGCTATGACATTCGCTCCGGGCTTGATGAATATTACGGGGGCTTGCATTGCGGGCAGACCTTTGAAGTCTTTGACGGGGAACAGTGGCGGGCGACCCGCATTGAAATGAACCTGCACCAGAAATGGTACTTAGTCGGTATCAAGACGGACGTACTGGACGGATTGCAGGTAAGGAGCAAGCTCCACAGGTAAAGGGCGGCTGCCCTTTTCCCATGCCGCACCACACCAACCCAAGAAAGGAGGGATTGACCGCCCATGCAGGAACAAATCAACGAAAAGACCGTTGCTATCTCAATCAAGACGGCGAAGCTGACCGCAGAAGTCTTGCAGAAAGCCGTCAAAAAGCTGCTTGACGCAAGGAAGCACAAAGCACCAAAGGAATACAGGGGCAAGCAGACCCTAAAGCACCTTATGAAGCAGAACACAGGCGTTTCCGGTATGGAAATCACGGACGCTAATATTAAGGCGTTTGAACCCGTTGCCAAGAAATACGGGATTGATTACAGCCTAAAGAAAGTCAAGGGCGAAGAACCGCCCCGCTATCTTGTCTTTTTCAAGGGGCGGGACGTGGACGTTATGACGGAAGCCTTTAAGGAGTTTGCCGCCAAGAAGCTAAACCGGGAGAAAAAGCCGTCTATCCGCAAGGCGTTAGCCGCCTTTAAGGAAAAGGCAAAACAGATAAATGCGAACAGGGAGAAAGTAAAAAACAAGGACAGGGGGCGGGAATTATGAAACCGAACATCAAAAAGCTGCTTATCCTCAATGCGCCGTACCTGCTCTTTGTATGGCTCTTTATGAAAGTGGGCGAAGCGTTCCGGCTCTCTCCGGGGGCTGACCTCTCCGGGAAGCTGTTACACATCATGGAGGGCGTGGCAGCCGCTTTTGAAAAGCCAATGCCAAGCCTTAACGGACAGGATTTTCTTGTGGGCGTTGCCGGGGCGGTTATCCTGCGGATCGCCGTCTACATGAAAGGCAAAAACGCCAAGAAGTACCGAAAGGGCGTTGAGTACGGCTCTGCACGTTGGGGGAACGCAAAGGACATTGAACCCTACATTGACCCGGACTTTTACAACAACGTCCTGCTGACGCAGACGGAACGGCTTACCATGAACAGCCGCCCCAAAAGCCCCAAGTACGCAAGGAATAAAAACGTGCTTGTGATAGGCGGTTCGGGCAGCGGCAAGACCCGCTTTTTCGTCAAGCCGAACTTAATGCAAATGCACAGTTCGTATTGCGTCACTGACCCAAA
>CAMWXE010000141.1 GCA_947178145.1 uncultured Lachnospiraceae bacterium
GGCACCATAGGAAAGAAGATTGCTGGTGAATGTATGCCGCAGCATATGGAAATGGAAGTTCTCCAGGCCAGCTACCTTCTTCTTAGCCCTGCGGCAAATCAAACTTACTGTACTCGGAGTTTCGATAGCGCCGTCAGGCCAAAGGCTTACAGCATAGCCGCCCGCAGCACTCCGTCGCTGGTATCTTCCGCATGGACAAAGAGCAGCTTGTGAAAAGTCGGTGCCATTTTGCGGATAACTGCCGGTAAGCGTATTCCACCAGCTTATCTTGCAGCAGCAGCCCTTTCATTTTGTCCAAGCACAGCGTTACGCCCCGGCGCTCGGCCTCCTGTTCGTAGTCGTCCTTGTCATGGCAGGACGCCAGAATAAAAGGCAGCTCCTTGTCTGCAGCCCGCACCTCGTCCAGAGCTCCATGCCGGAACCGTCCGGCAGGTCGAGATCACAGCAGACCACCAGCGGGATTTCCTCCTGAATGGCGGCCCGCGCTTCTTTCAAAGTGGAAACCGTTTTCATCGGGTAGCTCCGGTGCCGTAAGTATTTTTGCAGACACCATGTATAGGTGTCGCTGTCGTCGATCTTCGGCAAAAGGGCAAAAAATCCAGCGGGGCTGCTTTAACAGCCCCGCTGGATGAGTTGGATTAGTCCATTATTTTTATGCGCTCCACAAGCGATTGTTGTTTTGAGTATCGGACGGCAATCATAGAAAAAGTCACCTGCAACAACAAAAGGGCTATAAAGAATAAGAAAATCTCCATAACAGGAAATTGGTATTTGAGCGTTCCAAATGTTCCAACGGTATTGAATATCTTACACAAGATAACGCCGCATAAGGAACCGATAACAAGAGTTGTCAGCATAGTTCCTGCTACATAGCATAAGCACTCCACAGAAAGCATTGTAGAAAGCTGCTTATTACTTAACCCAACAGATTGCAGGATGCCAAATTCCTGCTGTCTGGAAATCAGATTTGTCATAAGAGTATTTACAAGGTTCAGCAAAGCAAAGAGAAACACAAAAATCATAATCGCATACATGGCTTTCAGGATCGGGGCTAACATCTGCTTAACCTGATCTGCATAATCTTGAAAAGATAAAATACTGATTTCAGGATTTGTCACCTCCGTATAAAGCTGATTTCGATAGTCTGGATTGCTGCCGTCTGTCTGTATTACACACCTGAAATTGTTGTTTTCGATTTCTGGCATAAGTTCATCTAACAAAACATCTGGCATAATAATTCCTACGCTTCCGAATTTATTTTCATCAGCACGTCCAACAATAGTAAACTCTCTTACAGTACCATCCAACATTTCCAAGGGGAATGTATCGCCTATATTTTCGGCCAACTGAAAGAAATGCTCCAAAAGGTTATCCTTGTCGGCTATGATAATCCCGTTGTTACTTATCATTTCAGCATATTCCATCGTTCCATCCGTCAGTGCGTCTGAGAAATTTTCCATTTGAGCATCCGTAAGCCCTATCACAGTTATGCCCTCTGCGTTAGGAATAGTAAACCGCCCTTGCTGGTACACCTCAATATTTGTTGTTCCCGGAATATTTGTAATCACTCGGAAAAGTTCATCATTCATTGGATTTTCAGATTGCAAAACTGCCATATCTTCGGGGGCTGCGTCACCATTCAACGACAGTTCGTATTCTCCGTTCGGGAAACTTTGTCTTGCCATGCTAATATAATCGATGGAATTACTATACGAAGCAATACACATAAGCAGTACGCCCGTAAAGCCAAGAGATACCATTGTCAGAAGCGTTTTTTTGCGATGGCGTACAAAATTCATACGCGCCAGTCCTGCCGGTGTGATCTTACGGTGCAAAGTTTTAGAAACGCTTTTTTGATTATCGGTAGACATAGCAGTAATACGGACGGCCTCAATCGCAGACACTTTTCCTGCAAGTTTGACCGGGGCATGGGTCGAAACCAAAATCACAACTTCCGTTATTATGATAATGCCAACCATATAGGGAACATTAATTATCCAATTCCAATATCCCGGCATAAGAGCAAACGCAATTATAGAGCCAATAATCAGGCCGATAGGAATAGAAACGAGAGAAAGCGAATAACTCTCTTTACGGACAATCCGTTTGATTTGACGCGGTGTAGTTCCCAGGACTTTTAACCTGCCATATTCCTTTGTTTTACCAATCACCGAAATATAGAACAGGCTGTAAATTACAATGCCACAAGCGATTACAATAAAAAGGGCCGCTATAATCAGTGCAGAAGAAGAACCGCCATCTTCAATCATGGCGAAATAATTTGAACTGAAAAACACTTGATTTTCGGATGCTCCATATTTCACAGCCAATGCAAGAATTTCACTTTTGAGAAGTTCCATATCCATATTGCCAGAATCAGCCAGCCGTACTTTTAATTCATAATCCGGGGCGGTCTGGCTGACTTTTTCCGCATAGGCTTTAGAAGTGACGATATTATACGCCTTTGATGAATTATTGTCCCCAAAAACACCACTTACAATATAGTCAGCTTCTCCGTTACCAAGATCAAGTGCGATGGTCTGTCCCACGGTTGCCGGAAGCCCTAACATTTGAAGATAAGAACGCTCCAAGGCAATTTCATTTTCTTTTTCGGGCAGCTTTCCATCTAAAGCGGGTTCCCTCAATAGTTCCATATTCCCCTGATCTTCATAAAGGACTGTTACAGTGCTTTCCCCACTACGAAAACTGCTTAATTGTAAAGACAAGCCGCTTTTTTCAATCTGGACATCATTTCTGATTTGTTCAAGTACCTGTTCGTCTGCACCAACAATCGCAGCTTGATAATGACCACGTTCTTCCTCTTTCCATTTAGCCTGATTCGCTGTATTGTAAAGGGCGAGTATCGTCATAAGGCAAACTGCAAAAGCAATCGTCACAATGATAAATACGTTGCGCCGCTTATCTGCCTTAATGCTTCTGCCTGCCAGTTTCTTTACTATGGCGCTGGTATCATTTTCAAAAGGCCATGTCATAGCCTGCCACCTCCTTATTCCACAATTTGTTCCTATTTCTCAAAAACTGCAAAAGCACATTCGTAAGGATGGGCGCAATACAAACTTTCTCGCTTATCAGTTCAGAGCCTATTTTTTCAAAGCAATCTTTACGTTTCAATTCTTTTTCAGTTAATTTTTTGTCGTCAGCCATAGATAATTCCTCCAAATTTTATACGCTTATTCCATCGCCCGCATTTGTTCAATCAGGGATTGTTTTTTCTGTCTGCGGATTGTCCAAACAGACAAGATCAGCTCCATTCCGAACAATACCAGAATGAACAGCCCCATTTCCAAAACCGGGAATTTGTAGGGCACTACCTTTCCGGCAAAAATAGCAATACTCATTTTTCTGCAAGCAAATATGGAAGCTGAAAGCCCAACGATCAGCGTCGCCAATGTTGCAAAGAGCGCATAGCACAGGCCCTCGCAGATGTTCATTTTACATAGCTGTTTTTGTGTTAGGCCAATGGAACGCAAAACACTGTTTTCCTGCTTTCTGGACATCTGGTTAGAGAGTGTCGTATTGATAAGGTTGATAACGCCAAAGAGGAACACCATCCATGAAAGTACCTCCATACTGCCAAACGCAAGAGAATTTGACATCTTTTCATATTCAATCGCTGTATTGATTTCGTCTAAGGCAATATTATTATGGCTGGCAACAATATTTTTCAATTCAGACTCTACATGGTCCGCTTTTTTCGGATCGCTTACAATGCTCCATGAATAATCAAACGAGGTTATTTCTGGATGCAATTCATGGAATAATGCTTCCGGTGCATATTCAAGCGGACCGTCAAGGTGGAGTGCTCCATGTCCATTAGTTGGTATGCTGGCGTTGTCAAACACCCCGGATATAGTAACAGGAAGGGTTGATTTCCCGGAGATAAGTTCAACTGTTGCTCCTGCTCCTATATTATAATAGTTACTTGTATGCGAATCAATTATGATGCTGCGCGCATCCGGTGGCATAGTTCCATCTATCAATGCAGCTTCAACCGCAGAATAGTTTTGTTCAGTCAGTATATCACACATACCAACACCCTCAATTCCGTTGGCACGATAATTTACATGAAGGCTTTGCCTTTTTGCAATCACATCGGTTACACCATCAATGGACAAAATTTCCCGCTTTAGTTCTTCATTTAGTGGATTTCCCGCCGCTATAACTTCTTGTTCTGTCAACTCAGAAAGCAAATAAATTTTATAGTCACCGTCCGGGAAAACCTGTCTTGCAAGCGCCTCTGGGGAGCGCAGCAAAACGAGGGAGGATACCACAAGCAGAATAATTCCACCTAAGCTTAATGAGGCAATAATACTGATTGTCTTTTTGCGGTCACGCTTAAAATTCGCGATTCCCATTGAAACAGGATTGAGCTTGATGTTCTTTTTCCGGCTGCGGATGTTCTTTTGTACCGAGGTGAAACGGACGGCTTCAATCGGGGAAATCCCTGCCGCAATTTTTACCGGTTTACGGATGGAAACAGATACCATGATCCAACTGCTTATGAGTGTCAAAATAACCGTTGCCACATAGGAAACAGCGTTAAATCCCTTGGAAAACAGGAGAAAACCGCCGCATACGCCCAGCACTGTGCCAATCAGAATCCCGATACTGCCGAGTTTGTGTCCCTCCCGTTTTACAATCCGCTTGATTTGCTTTGGCGTTGCACCAATCGTCCGAAGCTGCCCGTAGCTCTGGATTTTGTCATTGATGGAGATACGGAAAATACTCTGGATCACAATATAGCCGCCGATCAGAACAATGGCAGTCACGCCAGCCATCAGTGCAAAATCAAAGGATTTAGAAGCATAGACAAAATACTTGCTGTTCATTTTGGGCATAGGAAGCTGATATTCCTCCGCAATCTCCCTGCAATAAGAGGTCATCAGTTCTTCGCCCAACTGCTCGCTGTTTTTGAAATGGACATAGGCACGATACCCAGCCGGATCAAACCCATTCCATTCTGTCAGGGCAGCTTTGGAAAGAATGATGGCACAGGCATTCGCTTCTTTTTCATTTATGCTGTCCATAATGCCGCTAACAATATAATCACCATGAAAGCTCTCTGTATCTAAGGTCACAATGTCCCCAATCCTGGCATTGTTTCCATAGGTGGAAAGAAAGTATTCGCTTACGACAACTTCATTTGCTTTTTCAGGAACCCGGCCCTCTAATAACTCCATCTGTGCCTTGGTAATTTCCATCATTTGCGCATCACAATACACATAGGACGCATGATAGCCCTGTTCCGAAAGCTCCTCACCGAGCACATAGTAGCCGCCTACGCGCTCAAACTCCGGCAGTCCTTTCAGGGTTTCTATATCATTTTCCTCTACGCCCATCCAAACCGCCTCATAAGTATCGACAACCTGATTGCGCTGCATTTGTATCAGAGAAGTAAAAACAATTCCTGTAAAACAGATTAGGAACGCCGCCAGCGCAACGGCGATCACCACCATCAGATTCCGGCGCTTCTCGCTTATCAGACTTTTCTTTGCCAGCTTCTTTGTAATGGCGCTGGTATCATTCTCAAAAGGCCATGTCATAGCCTGCCACCTCCTTACTCCACAATTTTTCCGTCCTCAATGCGGACAATCCGATCTGCAAGGCGGGCTATATCGTCATTGTGGGTAATCATCACGACAGTTTGCTGGAACTCTGCGCTGGTGCGTTTGATAAGCCCCAGCACCTCGGCGCTGGTCTTGCTGTCAAGGTTGCCGGTCGGCTCGTCGGCCAGCACGATAGCCGGTTTGGTAATCAGGGCGCGGGCAATCGCCACACGCTGCTGCTGGCCGCCGGAAAGATTGTTCGGCATATTTTTCAGTTTATCTTCCAGCCCCAGCAGGTGAACGATCTCGTCTAAAAACGTTTGATCCACCGTGTCCCCGTCCAGCTCCACCGGCAGGACGATGTTCTCATACACATTCAGGATGGGAACAAGGTTATAGTTCTGGAAGATAAAGCCGATGTTGCGACGGCGGAAGATGGTGAGCTGTTCGTCGTTCTTCTTTGCCAGCTCTTCGCCCCGGACAATCACGGTTCCGCTGGTGGGAGTGTCCAGCCCGCCCATCATGTGAAGCAGGGTGGACTTGCCGCTGCCGAAAGTTCCCACAACGGCCACAAATTCGCCCTCGTTCACAGAGAAGTTCACGCCGTCAAGGGCGCGGGTAATGTTCGGCTCTGTGCCGTAATACTTTTTCAGGTCAATCGTCTGTAAAACGCTCATATTCAAAGCTCCTTTCAAGGCTTTCTGCCTGTTGATAAGGCTATTGTAAAACCCAAATGTCCGCGAAATGTTACGGCGGCTAAGAAATTTCATTGAAAATCGGGGTGAAATGTTACAACGCTCGGACATTTCAAAAATTTTTATGATAATTCCCGTATTTGATCTACCAGAGATTGTTTTTTTATCTGCCGAATTGCCAAATACGAGAAAAGCATTTGGACGGCAAGCATCAGTATAAAATAACTGAACATTTCAACTGTCGGAAAATGATAGCTTACTTTTCCAAAAATACTCATTGCACTAAAGACGGTGCAGAGAAGATACCCGATAAGAGTTCCGCATGATATGGAAAGAAGCAGCACCCCTAATGTATAGAACAAGCCCTCTATCAATAACATTTTTGAAAGCTGCTTACTGCTCAAACCAACCGCTTGCAAAACACCCAATTCCCGCTTCCGTGTCAAGATGTTTGTTATCAGTGTGTTTAGCAGATTGATAATGCCAAAAACCCCGATAAACATAGCAAAAATGTAAACTGGCATACGATAATTCAATAGTTTTTCGTTGTATGCATCTACCCAATCATTCAAGGTACTAACATAGAGGCTGGAAGTCGGTGGAATTATCTTTTGGATTTCATCTTTTGCAGCTGCCCATTTACTGTCATCTGTATCTACAATAAATTGATAATTGAGATTATCAATAGGAACGATCTTTGACAGCATTTCTAAAGGAATAAATAGCGTATCATATCCGCCATACGGGATATTAGCGTCCACAATTCCCATTACTTTTACTTCCAATGTTTGTCCGCCAACCTCAATCAGAAGTTCGTCCCCAATCGCTGCATCCCACCCAAAAGTTTCTTTCCACTGTGGGCCATTTTCAATAATAATGCCATTATTATTAAGCAGTTCCTGCAAATCTGCTGTACCATCAACCAAATATTCTTCAAGTAATTTTTGAGAGCCTGGCATATATGCGTCTGAAACAATCGGTTCAATATCTCCCGTTGGCATACGAACATTCAAAACGGTGCCTTGGTATTCTTTTATTTCTTCCACACCATCTATGTCCAAAATGGATTCTCTAAAATCTTCTGTGAGCAGATTTGATTTTTGGAGTTCTGAATATTGTTCGCTGTTATGTGCCTGCGGCCCGTAATCGCCTAATTCAAGGCGAATTTCTCCGTAAGGAAAACTCCTGCGCGCCATCGCTAAAGGATCGATGGAATTAAAATATGCAGAGCTTGCCATCAGCAAAATTCCGCATACCCCTAACGACAGGAGTGTTAAAGCGGTTTTCTTTCTGTTCCTTGCAAAATTAAGGAAAGCTAAATTTTTCGCGGATAGAGAACGATGTAACACTTTTGTACTGTTGGACATTACATCATTATTGCCCGCCATATAACGGACTGCTTCAACAGGCGTAACATGAGCAGCAATTTTGGCTGGCTTCATTACAGCAATCATAACGCATAGATACACAAACAGAGCTGTGACAGCGGCAATTACAAATACCATTAAAGTGTTCCAGCCTTGTGGGACAAGGACATATCCCGCTATTGCACCGGCTAATATTCCAATCGGAATACCAATTCTGGAAAGATGGAATCCCTCTCTAAAAACGATTTTTTTCATCTGTTTTCCAGTTGCCCCTATTGTCCGCAGTTTCCCATATTCTTTTGTTTTTCTGGCTATGGACACATAGAACAGACTGTAAATAACAAGGGTACAAGCCAAAGCGATAATAAGACTGATAAATGCTATTACAGCGATATATTGGCTGCTTCTCTGTTCAATGAGAGAAAAATAATATGTTGAAAACTGCATTTGCTCCGGCTGTATTTCCAATTCTCTGCACAATGTTGATAATTCAGCTTGTATAGCGGCCTTAGACCAGCCATCAGATTCATTCAAACGGATATAAGCGGAGTATGCCGGTTCGCTGATCTTGTTTTCAATATAGGACTGCGACACGAATACGGAATAATTTGAATTTTCGACAGGCAAAATACCACATAAGGTATAATCTCTTTCTCTTTCTCTTTCTCTTTCTCTTTCTCCATCTCCCAGATTTAACGATATCGTATCGCCTATGGATTTGGACAATCCAGCTCTATCAAGAAACGCCTTTGTGATAGCAATTTCATTTGTAGATTTGGGCAATTCTCCCTCTAAATCAGGATATTTTGCTAATTTCATTATCGTTTCGTCCATTGAACGAACGGTTAATTTGTAGTCCCCATAAGATACTAAACCCAACAAATGACTTACACCCACTTGAATCCTATCGTCATTTACTAATTTCGTAATGGTATCATTATCGACTTCATTGATAATTGCTTGATAACGCCCAGCCGCATCATTTAATGATTTTCGCTGCGAAGCAAAAAAATACAAGGTCGTTGTCATTACCAAACAGGTAGCTAAGGCAATCGTAATGATAATGAGGATGTTTCTACTTTTATCTGCTTTTAAGTTTCGTTTTGCCAACTTTTTTGTAATGGCGCTTGTATCGTTTTCAAAAGGCCATGTCATAGTTGTATCACCTCCATATTTGATAAGGGTATTGTAAAACCCAAATGTCCGCGAAATGTTACAGCGGCCAAAAAATTTCATTGAAAATCGGGGTGAAATGTTACAACGCTCGGACATTTCAAAAAAATTTACAGCGGGCAGCCGGAAATAGCCGTCCGCCGCATTCTATTTTGTCGGCAGCATAATGGAAAATTCCGAACCCTTGCCCGGTTCCGAAACTACTCTGATATAGCCGCCCTGCCGCGTTATGATCTTGCGGGCCAGATACAGGCCAATGCCAACGCCCTGCTGTTCGTGTACTTCTTCCTCA
>CAMWXE010000142.1 GCA_947178145.1 uncultured Lachnospiraceae bacterium
CACTCGAAGAAATATCCTGCGCAATCTGTATCACTTATTTTCCTACAGATCCTTACTCCTGTAAGTCAATCTGCGAGAATACTTCACCGATGCTTCCTGTGATGACTAAGTTTGCCATGGTATCCTTCTGCGTGGGCGTTCTGTTGATCAGGACAAGCCTGTTTCCCTGATAATAGTCAATCAGCCCCGCTGCCGGATACACCGCAAGCGATGTGCCGCCGATTATCAGCATATCGGCCTCGCTGATCACGCGCACTGCCTCCTGCAGCGTGTACTGGTCAAGTCCTTCTTCGTACAATACCACATCCGGCTTGATTCTGCCGCCGCATGTACAGGTCGGAACGCCTGTTCCACTCCTGATTTCCTCCACTGTATAAGGTTTGTGACACTTTTCACAGTAATTGCGAAGGACACTGCCGTGGAGCTCCAGCACTTTTTTGCTTCCTGCTGCCTGATGCAGGCCATCGATGTTCTGTGTCACGACTGCAGTGAGCTTTCCCTGCGCCTCGAGCTTTGCCAGAACCTTGTGCGCGGTGTTTGGCTTCGCGTCAAGACAGAGCATCTTATCGCGGTAAAACCGAAAAAATTCGTCTGGTCTCTTTACATAAAACGTGTGGCTCAGTATCGTCTCCGGCGGATAGTCGTATTTCTGGTTGTAGAGTCCGTCGACACTGCGAAAATCGGGAATTCCGCTCTCAGTCGACACACCCGCTCCCCCAAAAAAGACAATCCTGCTGCTCTCGTCGATCATGTTCTGCAAGGCTTCGATTTCTTTGTTCATAATCAATACACTCCTTTTCCTGTTATTTTATCCTTCTTTTCCTGTCTGATCAGGAACTTCAATCGATGCGCTCCCAGCCTATCGGTTGATACAGCGGTTCTCTTTCTGCCGGAACAGTTCCTCACCATACCTTAAAGGATATATTCAGATCCACATTGTTTGGAATACCATCCACATTCCCTTTCTCTGTGAACTGCCAGCAGCTCACTTCATATGGCATATACATGTAGTCGTCATAAAATGCATACCACTTTTCATAGTCATTGAGCCTTGTCATATCAAGCAGTCTTGTAAAGCAGACAACATTTCCGTAAATCATTGGCGTGTAACCTGCTGCCTTAATCGCCTCACAGAACGCAATCGTGATGTCTGTGCGCTGCTCCTGGGTGAGCTGGTCAGCGCGCCCCTTTCCGCCGGAAATACGCTCCACGTCAAATACAATCGGGCATGCAACGTCATAGCCGGCAAGATTCTGTATGACAAATTCCGCTTCCTCTTTTGCCTCCTCAACGGTGACGGCCTGCGTGAAAAAATACACTCCGGCCTTCACACCGGCGCTGTTTGCACCCTTCATGTTGGCATCATAAAATTCGTCCAGCACAATCTTTCCAGACTCGTATCCCCTGATTCCCAACCGGATAAACGCATACTCTATGCCATCCTCCCTGACTGCTTCCCAGTCGATGCTGCCCTGATATTTTGACACGTCAATTCCCGTATGTGATGTGACTGTTCCGTTCTCGACATACTGCATCAGCCCGTCTTCCGTCTTCTCAAAGTTTTCATCGAGAAGAGAATGTTTGTTCACATTATCCAACACTGGCGCAAAGACATATTCGTCCTCAAAGCTGTAGATCAGATTTTCAGGAAAAAAGGAGCGCAGCATCTTGAGCGGACTTCCGTCCTCGCTGGTGACAAGCTCTTTCATCCTGTCTTTGATGGACTGTTCGACCTCGGCTTCTTTTGACTGTATGAGCTGTGCGATGCTCGCATCATCCAGATTCAGCTCGACATCTTCCCCAGCTGCCGCAATCCCCGCGGCTGACTCCATATCCTGATCTTCCACTCCTGGATCCAGATCTCCTGTCTTGCTGCTTTCTACATCCACAGACAGCACTGGAAGTGCCTGTTCTGCAATCAGCTGCTCCTTCTCTCTCTGAAGGCGGCTAACCTCCCTGACCTTACTCACATATAGCGCCCCCATTGCCCCCGCAGCTGTCAGCGAAATAATTGTAATGATAATAAGTAGTATGATGATCGTATGTAATGTCCTGATTCGCTTTTTATGCATTTTCTTCCTCCAACTAACGAACTACTCCCCAATTTCCTACTACTACAGTCTACACTATATAATATAGATATGCAAGAAAAGCGCATCATCATATTATTTTTTAATAAAACCGGGTTACTGAGCACGCCCCAGTCAGCCATGCATTGGGCATCATGGAACCAGATAAACCATTTTGTCCCTTACCACTTCCCATACGAACATGTATTGTTCCTGATCACTGCGCGCAGCTCCACGAAACACCCGCACGCCCTGCACATGCCTGCCTCAAGATAATCACACAGCTTACAAACAGACAGGCGCTCCTCATAGAGCGCCTGGTCAGCTTTGATATCCGCATCCAGTCTCTGGATGTAGTCGTATAGATTATCCATGTAGGTTTCCTTGTCCATCTCGCGCAGGAGGCACTTTCGGCAGTGCTTTTTATTCCCCTCTTTTTCGCTTGTCTCCAAGATTGTTTCCTCCATGTAAAATTGTCATTGTCATTTGCCAGGTACATACCATTTCAGAAGAATGCAATGCATTCACATAATCGATACACCGGCACTTGATTATTTCACCCTGAACTGCACCACACTGCACGCAGGTATCGTAAATGTGACACCTCTGTCAGTTATCTGGAAATCCTGAAACGCCTCTTCCTTTACCTTGTCCGGATCGTCAAAAGTGTTGTACGCGTCCATCTTGTTGGTGACGATGGCAGCTGTCACATCACTCGGATGAAGTTCTGTGAAGACAATCTCCATCTCCTCGCTGTCTGTGACGGAGAGATTGTTGAGCGTGATTGTTACTACGCCATCCTTATCAATAGAAGCAGACTCCTGAATATTGGGTACCATATAGTCCTCGTCCAGGCCAATCTCCTTTGTGCCGTCAATGTAACTCTCCACAAGTTCCGCATCCTGATGATACTTGTACATGTGGAACACGTGGTAAGTCGGTGTGAGCAGCATTTTGGGCCCGTCTGTCAGGATAACAGCCTGTAGAACATTGACAAGCTGTGCAATATTTGCCATCTTTACGCGGTCGCAGTGCTTGTTGAATACATTGAGCGAAAGCCCTGCCACAAGCGCATCGCGCATGGTATTCTGCTGGTACAGAAATCCCGGATTTGTCCCCGGCTCACAGGTAAACCATGTTCCCCACTCGTCACAGATCAGACCGATCTTTTTCTCCGGATCATATTTGTCCATAACTGTGGTGTGCATTTTGATCAAATCCTCGATATAGAGTGCTTTGTACAGTGTCTTGTACCATGTCTTCTCGTCAAACTTTGTGGCGCTTCCCTTCTTCTCCCAGCCTTCCGGGTGCACATAGTAATGCATCGACAAACCGTCCATATAGCCATGAGAATCATCCGCCGCGTTTTCATAGCAGGTCTTTAATACTTCCTCTGTCCAGTAGGTATCATCCACATTGGGACCGCCGCATATCTTGAAAATCTTCTGGTCTTTTTTGTAATTTCTCACAAAAGTCTGGTATCTTCTATATAAATTCGCATAGTAGCCTGGTGTCATATTTCCGCCGCAGCCCCAGTTCTCATTACCTACCCCAAAGTAGTCAACATGCCATGCCTTCTCGCGGCCATTTTTCTTTCTGAGCTCCGCCATGGGAGAGACCCCGTCAAATGTCATGTACTCCACCCACTCGGACATCTCCTGCACGGTTCCGCTGCCGACATTGCCGTTGATGTAGGTCTTGCAGCCAAGCTGCTCACACAACTCAAAGAACTCATGTGTGCCAAAACTGTTATCCTCCGTCACACCGCCCCAGTTGGTGTTGATCATTTTCTTTCTGGATTCTTTCGGGCCTACGCCGTCCATCCAGTGATACTCGTCCGCAAAGCAGCCGCCGGGCCAGCGCAGCACCGGAAGCTTCATCTCGCGAAGCGCCGCCACGACATCATTTCGCATCCCCTTTGTGTTGGGTATCTCGGAATCTTCCCCCACATAGATTCCCTCGTAGATACAGCGGCCGAGATGTTCCGAAAAATTGCCATAAAGCTCTGCATTGATATGCCCTTTTTGATTCTTTTCGTTGATGTAAAGTTTTGCCATTTTAAAAATGCCTCCTGTTTTGTCATTTATTAATAATGAAAGATTGGTCTGCCGTTTTTCCACTCGATTTTCATGAGCATAGTATGCCTGTTCGGATTGTAGAGCGGATCGCCCTCGATAACGCTCTCCTTGCGGGCATGGTATACGAGAATATCATTCCCTTCCCCGTCCACTGTAAAGGAATTGTGTCCAGGTCCGTATATTTCTATGGAAGGATCAGAAACCAGCACTGGATAGCGCTCCTTTTTCCATGACAGTGGATCCAGCAGGTCTGCGCCGCTGTCGGCTGTGAGCATACCCATACAGTATGATGCGCCCGTCTCACTCGCGGAGTAGGTGAGGAAGATCTTCCCGTCCCGCCAAATCACAGCCGGTCCCTCATTCACCCAGAAACCAACTCTCTCCCAGTCATAGTCGGGCGTGGTCAGAAGCACCTGCACCGTCTTTAATTTGTTGGGTGTTTCCATCTCGGCAATGTACAGATTGGAAATCTGCTTCCCGACGCCCACCTTCTCTGCCCACACATAATAGCGCTTTCCATTGTCCTCAAACACCGTGGCATCCAGTGAGAATGCGCGGAATGAAAACACGTCATCGTCTGCGCACTGCATCATTCCCAGCTCTTTCCACGTCCCGGTCATCGGGTCTGCATCTGCGCACTCCAGCACATAGGGGCGGATTTTCCAGATGTCGTCCTTCTCCCCGCCGGCAAAGTAGATGTACCATTTGCCATCCAGGTAATGAAGCTCCGGCGCCCATATATGCTCGCTCATGATTCCAGACGCATGTTTCTGCCAGATTGTCACTTCCTCAGCGTCCGCAATTCCTGCAAGCGTGTCCGCACACCGCAGGATAATCCTGTCATATGCCGGCACGGAAGCCGTGAAATAGTACTTACCGTTGTCCTGTCTGCATATAAACGGGTCTGCCCTCTGCAATATCCATGGCTCATTATATTTTAACTGTGTATCCACGCCTTATTTTCCTCCTGTTCCCATAACATCGCGCTCAATCGTTCCTTTTATTTTTGCTAAAATTGAAATAGTTCAATCTTATCTAAATTATAAAGGTTTTTGCATTTTTTGCAATACATTTTTTTTGTTTCGAATCTTTTCGTTATATTATCCATTTTTACCCACTAAACTTATTCATTTTTCACAATTATTTTGATTAATCTAATTTTTGACCTATGATAATAAGCTTTCAAACGCATTCGGCAGCAATACATGTCAACGCCAGCTTATTTACAAATATTTGTTTGCGTGTTTCCATAATAAAGTCGTTGTCATGGAGGCCAATGTGTGCTACGCTATAAACAATTTATTACAAAATATTATAAATAAGGAAAGGACGGTTTCAAAATGCCATATCTATGTTATATTCCAACGAAATATAAGGAGGGCAGCTATACCCACGAAGCGTTCCACACGGAAATCGAGGACGGGATTTGTCTTGAATATGATGACCAGTATCAAATCCTCACCTACACGGTTCCCACACCGGAAGATTGCTGTGAAATTTCGTTATATCAGCTCTCGGATAAGGAGCTTCTGGAAACGCTGCATACCACTTACGATCAGGGTGGTGTGCTGCAGCATGTCACTGCGCGGCTCCACAACCGGGAACTATATCTGTATATTCGTTATGCAAACCCGGAGCACGCGAAGCAGGAACTCAAAAACTTCGCGGTCAGAAACGCAGACGCGATCGCAGAGCAGATCCGCACATGCACAGACACTGCTGCCAGACTTTTTATCGAATATTTTTGTGACGGTGACGCTTATGACTTCCACGTTAAGATTGGTACTGTCGCCCAAAAAGCGGAGCTCGAAAAGAAATACCCAAACGATGATGACATCGTGGACAACCCTGGTGATTATCCAATGGACTATCTCTATTATGGTGACAATGATGCATTCCACATCTTCGCAAACTGTGCCCGGGATGGCATGTTCAATTACTTCCAGTACACCGTTGACCTCATGACAGAACGCATCAGGGAAAAAGCCGTGCCACTGCTGCAGAAATCAGACGATTTTAAATTGATATCTGCGGAATACGATTGATTGAATAAAAAGAAAACTGATGAACCGGGGTTAAGAATTTGAAAAACGCCCGAGTATAAAATAACAGACATGAGCGGCGCGGATATCGGGGGATGAAAGGGCTGCCCTTTCATCCCCCTGCTGCGAGGCCGCTCACACTGACTCCATAGGTCACGTCCACGCGAATGTCATAAAGCCGTTCATATGCGGAACCGCTCACCAGAAAGCCTGTAATTGCAATATCCTCAAGTCCAGTCTGCGACATCACATTGATGACATTTTTGCCCTGCACTGCGTCCACCCACATCATAACCGGCGTTCCTTCCAGCGAGGCGAGAGCATCCTTTACCGCCTCAGCCGCCCTGCCTTCGCCGTCAAACTGCAGATAATTGCACACATTGATATTACAGGTGTCAAACAGTATTTTCTCATATTGATCCACAGTGCCGTCATTGTCCAGGTCACACTGATATTCTCCGTAATCGGGCAGTTTCTCCTCACTGCTTCCCGACATGTTCCCTTCCTCCGCAAACACCTCCTTGTAAGTGAGGCTCTCCGCCGCGACCTGTTGTGCATAACGTCTGTACGCTTCCTGTGTACATTCCGCAAGCGTCGTCTCATAGTGTTCCGGCTCCAGCATAAGCACTGCCTGTTCTGCGCACTTCCCGTCCACATAACATGTGATACCAATGCCGTTATAGATTTTTTTCTCATAGTCAAAGAGTGTGCGGAACAGATAATTTCTGCCGTCGTATTCGAGCACGCCAAACTCCTCCCGCACAGAGGGAAGCGCATCGGTCCGCTGAAAGGTGCCGTTCTCCTGTCCCTGGTAAAAGACATAGTCTACCGAACCGTCACTGCCGCCATAACTCTCCCTCGCTATGATGTCCATAATCCCATCATTGTCACCGTCCGCCATCACCATCAGGTACGCGTTCGTCCAATCCTTATCCAGAACCATCTGCCGCAGGTCAATATTGTCCTTTGCTATGGACAAGATCTCTTCATCGGACAGTTCCCTGTCATTGACCATCGGCTTAAGTGTCTCCAGCTCCGTGCCCGCGCGCATTGCCTCTGTGATAATGTCCAGAAATTCCTGCGGAATATAGGTACTCTCTTCCTTATTGGAATCGATATTGTGAGCGCGTGCAAACGTTTCTGCAGGTGCCATTTCATCATAAAACTGTCCGTACAGCTTTTTCACTTTGGCACTGCATTCCTGGTACTCCTCCAGCGTGACAGACTGGCCGAACATCTTACTTCCTGTGCTGGATTCATAAACACAGAGCCAAACAGTCTCCACACTTATCCTGGCCTTACATTCCCTCTTTTTGACCAGCGTGTTTCCGACCCACTTCCAGAGTGTCTCGATTTCGTCATAACTGTCCCCGTTTCCTGATTCCGCGTAATTACATTCATATCCCCATATCACCTCTGTGTCAGCATAATACGCATCGCTGTCCAGCCACAGAAATTCCTCTGGCACTTGTGCCTCCACATACTGCCTCCTGTCAGAATCCCATAGATAAATGGTATCCGATGATACATTGATGTCCACATGCCCGTCAAAGTTGTAATCTTTATATTTGAGCCATTCCCTGGATGCAGACGTAATCGGCTCTATCTCGATTTTCTGACAGATTGTGCCGCAGCCGCCTTCTATATCCTGGCAACTCTCAGTATCATCCCCGACCTGTATCAGCTCGAGCCACCGCCTGCCATCCTCTGACGTGTAGCGAACGGTCAGGAAGGAATCCTTTCCTGTTTTCAGCTTGTCAAGCAGTACAATATCATTGTTGTTATTCCTGTCCCCGCACTCGTACAGGTCATCCCACCTGACTGCGTGATCATCCAGTAATTCGCCGAAAACATACCTGTCCCCATATAACATTTCCTCCACAATGCAGACATCTTCCTCATAGAGCATTATATATCCTTTTTTGTATCCGCTGGTGTATGTAAGCAGTGCTGTATTCGCATCAGGATCATAGTCCCGCACCTGCGGAGCAGTCTCCGGCAGCAAATCCAGAAGTGCACTGAGCAACGCCCATTTATTCAAACTATCTGCCCTGTAGAATGTAACCCACAGCCTCGCGGCCAGGGGGATATCCTCCACCCCCTCCAAGTCAATCACCAAACTCACCTGTTCCGCCTCTGGTCCCCGGTCCATGTCAGCAGTCACTCCGTCTGGCAGCTCTATGACAAGACCACCGCAGTACAGTCTGTTTCCCATTATCGTCAGCGGCGTGTTGATCTGCGTCAGCGTGACAGATGACGCGCCCTCCTCGTGATCCGCCCCCAAATCAGTCTCTGAAAAGCTTCCCTGATAGATAAAGGCAACACCCAGTCCAATAAACAACAGTATTATAATAGCTTTTACCGATGCCCTCATGTTTTTCTCCATCCTTTGACAGTTTTAGAGCGTGTTTAAAACACGTTCCAGGATTATCGTACATGAAATATGCATCAAAGTTGCATCACGCCTTCACTTATACTTTGATCTTTCATAGCGAACACCGCCCTCCGGCGCAACTTCCGGATGTTGAGCGGTTTAATCCGGTGCGGAATCTGCGCTTCTTTCAGCTCCTGCTCCACCTCTTTCACAATAGCATCGATCTGCGTTACCTCCTCGGCGGAAATGATCATAGGATACATGATCGACAGATTCCCGTAAGCCGCCGGCCGTCCCGTCCACAATCGCGGTCATTCCCGTCTGAATCTGATTTAAGTCCATCTATAACACATCCAAAATCCTGCTCCCCATCCAACATGATGTATCATAAATATACCTGGCTGCAGGCCGCACTATTCAGCTTTTCAGACTTTCAAATATATGTTCTATTTCTTCTTTCGTCGCCAGCAGCTCAGAAAAAGCGCTTGCACTTC